>CAYLZU010000120.1:7768-8869 GCA_964388005.1 uncultured Burkholderiaceae bacterium | reverse complement strand
GACTTCGCGCAGTACCGCAGCCGACTCGCCCAGGCGCCGACGGCGGCCGGACTCTCCGCCGGCCCGGCTGGGCAGGGCCGCGTGACCACTCGGGTGGAGGATCGCGCTCAGCCGGCCGCCGCCGGCGACCAGCTGAGAATAGCTCAGGCGGCACCGGCAACGAAGTCCGGCGACGAGGCCGTCGCCCGCGATCGCCAGATCCGGGATCTGCTCGACCGGGTCGCGGTTCTCGAACGGACTAACCAGCAGTTGCTGCGCGCGCTGGAACTGCAGAGCAAGTCGGGGGCGCAGGTTCAGGCAGCCGCGGAAGGGAAGCCGGCGACTGCAGCGGGTTCGCAGGCGGCGGCACCGGCCGCCGCTCCGCCGGCGGCTCCGGCAGCGGAGGCTGCGACACCACGGGCCGCTCCGTCGCCCGCAGCCAGCGAGCCGTCTTCGGCGACTTCGGCCGCAGCACCGGCCCCGGCGACGGCCCCCGCGCCAGCAACCCCGCCCGCGGCAGCAGCACCGCCGAAAGCGCCCGCTCCGGCGCCGGCTGAGGAACCCGGGTTTCTGGCGAGCCTGACCGGTTCGAACCTGCCGCTGATCGCCGGCCTCGGGGCGCTGCTCGCGGCCCTGCTCGGATACCAGGTGTATCGACGGCGCCGCTCGGCGGGGCGGGAGGACGACGTCTTCAGCTCCGAGGCGGCGCAGGGTAATTCCCTGTTCGGCCAGACCGGCGGCCGAAGCGTCGATACCAGCGAAGGCAGCACTTACAGCTCCAGCCTGATCCCTGCCGCCACTCAGGTAGACTCCTCGGATGTCGATCCGGTCGCTGAAGCGGATGTGTATATCGCCTACGGCCGCGAGGAGCAGGCGGAAGACATTCTCAAGGAGGCCCTGCGCCTGAATCCGGATCGCCATTCGGCGCGCGTGAAGCTGATGGAGATCCTCGCCCACCGCGGCGACCGTCCCGGCTTCGCGCGGCATGCGGCTGACCTGATGGCGCGCACTGGACGCACCGGCGAGGACTGGGAACGCGCCGCCGCCATCGGCCGCGAGTTCGACCCGTCGAGTTCGCTGTTCGCCTCGTCGACGGCGGCGACCGCGGAAATGATCAACCGC
>CAYLZU010000120.1:0-7668 GCA_964388005.1 uncultured Burkholderiaceae bacterium | reverse complement strand
GTCCGCGACTCGAAGCCGCGCGAAGGCGCGCCGACCGACCTGTCCGAACTCGAATTCGAGGCGATCGCACCGGCGACCCAGATGGTCGATGTCGAGGCGCAGCCGCCCGCCGCCGACAAGCCGCTTGAGTTCGATCGGGCGGGTCCCGGCGCAGGAGTACGGGCGACGTGGCCGCCGCTGCCAGACCTCGACCTGAATCTGCCGCCGACACCGGCGCCGGCCGCAGCCAGTGCGGCGGCGAAGGTCGAGCCGCCGAACATCCTCGATTTCGACCTGGCTGGGGCGATTGGGACAGGGGGCGGCGGTGCATCGGTCACGAGGCCGGGGCCACCGACCAGGCCCGCACCCCCGATGGCGCCGCGTCCGCGAATGCCGATTCCGGAGGAGCCGGAGCCCAGGCCCACGCTGCTGGGTGGACTGACGGCAATGGCCGACGGCCCGACCCGCATGGTGCCGAACACCGACCAGGCGACGGTGCCGTTGATCGATTTCGACCTGACAGGCGCCGACGCTCCGCTGAGTACCAGCCCCGGTCGGGGCGGTGCCCTGACCGGCAGCCCGATGGCGGCGCAGATCGCGACCAAGCTCGACCTGGCGCGCGGTTACATCGACCTCGGCGTCAAGGATGGGGCGCGCGAACTGCTCGAAGAGGTCATGCGTGACGGCACCCGCGAGCAGCGCCAGGCGGCGATCGACCTGATGAAGCAGATCGAGCGCTGACGGCGTTCCGCCAGGGTCTCGGGCCGGCGCGAGTACGCTTCGCGCCGGCCTTTTCGTTGCCTCATCCGCCCGCATGCGACTGGCGCTCGGCATCCAGTACGACGGCTCGGCCTTTCATGGCTGGCAGACGCAGCCGGGCGGCAGCACCGTGCAGGACGCGGTCGAACGCGCACTGGCGCAACTGGCGGGCGCGCCGGTTCCGACCGTCTGCGCCGGCCGCACCGATGCCGGAGTCCACGCCACCTACCAGGTGGTCCACATCGACCCACCCGTGGCGCGGCCGCTCGCCGCCTGGGTGCGCGGCGTCAACACTCATCTGCCTGCCGAAGCCGCGATCCGCTGGGCGGTCGAGGTGCCGGAGGCATTTCATGCCCGCTTTGGCGCCACGGCCCGCCGCTACGACTACCTCCTGCTCAACGATCCGGTGCGCTCGCCGCTGCTGGCGCGGCGCGCCGGCTGGATGCCGCGGCCGCTCGCCGACGAGCCGATGCGGCAGGCGGCTCGGCTGCTCGTCGGCCGGCACGACTTCAGCGCCTTCCGCGCCGCCGAGTGCCAGGCCGCCTCGCCGGTGCGCGACCTGCGGCAACTGGACATCGAGCGCTTCGGCAGCCTGATCCGCTTCCGCCTGGTGGCCAACGCGTTCCTGCACCACATGGTGCGCAACCTCGTCGGCTCGCTGGTCTACGTCGGTCTCGGGCGGCAGCCGCCGCAATGGGTCGGCGAAGTGCTCGCCGGTCGCGACCGCAGCGCGGCGGCGCCGACCTTCGCCGCCGCCGGGCTTTACCTGACCGCGGTCGAATACGATCCGTGCTTCGGCCTGCCGCCACCCATGGACGAGTTCGCACCCGCATGCGGCGTACGCGCATAAAGATCTGCGGCGTCACCCGGCCCGAGGACGCCGCTGCCGCGGCGGAGGCCGGCGTCGACGCCGTTGGATTCAACTGCTATCCGCGCAGCCCGCGCTTCGTCGAGCTGGCGCGCCTGCGCGATCTCGCCGCCGCGCTGCCGCCGTTCGTGGTGCCGGTGCTGCTCTTCGTCAACGCGACGCCGGCGCAGGTCGAGGCGGGCCTGGCGGAGGTTCCCGATGCGCTGCTGCAGTTCCACGGTGACGAGCCGCCCTCCGGATGTGAACGCTTCGGAAGGCCATACATCCGCGCGCTGCGCATGAGCGAGGGAGTCGATTTGCTAGACTGCGCGCGCTCGTTTCCCTCGGCGGCAGCGCTCCTGGTCGATACCCCGGCGGCGGGTTACGGCGGCAGCGGCACCCGGTTCGACTGGACGCGGCTGCCGGCGCCGTCGCAACGCACCAAGCCGCTGATCCTGGCCGGCGGCCTGGACCCAAGCAACGTGATCGAGGCGATCTCGCAGGTGCGCCCGTTTGCGGTCGATGTCAGCAGCGGCGTCGAGCAGGCGCCGGGCATCAAGAGCGCCGAGCGGATCGAACGCTTCTGCGCCGCCGTGCGCGCGGCCGATCGCAACGTCTATCCGGAACACTCGCCATCCGCATGAAGCCCTACGACCTGCCCGACGAACGCGGCCACTTCGGCCCCTACGGCGGCATCTTCGTCGCCGAGACGCTGATCCACGCGCTGGCGGAACTGAACGACGCCTACGCGAAGTACCGGCAGGACCCGGAGTTCGTCGCCGAGTACAAGGACGAACTGGAGCACTTCGTCGGCCGGCCCAGCCCGATCTACCACGCCCGCCGCTGGAGCGGGCTGCTGGGCGGGGCGCAGATCTACTTCAAGCGCGAGGACCTGAACCACACCGGCGCGCACAAGGTGAACAACACCGTGGGGCAGGCGCTGCTCGCCAAGCGGATGGGCAAGCCGCGCGTGATCGCCGAGACCGGCGCCGGTCAGCATGGGGTGGCCACCGCCACGGTGGCGGCGCGTTTCGGCATGCAGTGCGTCGTCTACATGGGCTCCGAGGATGTCGGCCGGCAGGCGGCCAACGTGTACCGGATGAAGCTGCTCGGCGCCGAGGTAGTGCCGGTGGAATCTGGCTCGCGCACGCTGAAGGATGCCTTGAACGAGGCGATGCGCGACTGGGTCACCAACATCGAGAACACCTTCTACATCATCGGCACGGTGGCAGGGCCGCACCCGTACCCGATGATGGTGCGCGACTTCAATTCGGTCGTGGGCAAGGAGTGCATCCAGCAGATGCCGGCGATCGCCGGCCGCCAGCCCGACTGCGTGATCGCCTGCGTCGGCGGCGGCAGCAACGCCATGGGCATCTTCTACGACTACATCCCGTACGACGACGTCAAGCTCATCGGCGTCGAGGCGGCGGGCGAGGGCCTGACGACGATGAAGCACGCCGCCAGCCTGCAGCGCGGCTCGCCCGGCGTGCTGCACGGCAACCGCACCTACCTGCTGCAGGACGACAACGGCCAGATCACCGAGACCCACTCGATCTCCGCCGGTCTCGACTATCCGGGCGTCGGCCCCGAGCATGCGTGGCTGAAGGATTCCGGCCGCGCGCAGTACGTCGGCGCCACCGATGCCGAGGCCCTGCAGGCGTTCCACGACTGCTGCCGCATCGAAGGCATCATCCCGGCGCTCGAATCGAGCCATGCGCTCGCCTACGCGGCGAAGCTGGCGCCGACGCTGCCGAAGGACAGGATCCTGCTGGTGAACCTCTCCGGCCGCGGCGACAAGGACCTGCACATCGTCGCCGAGGCTAGCGGGCTGGAGTTCTTCTGCCGTGCCTCGTGCCGCGAGGCGACGCTGGCCCATCGGAAGGCGCGCTGATGTCGCGTATCGCCGCGCGCTTCGCAGAACTGGCGGCGCAGGGGCGCAAGGGGCTGATCCCCTATGTCACCGCCGGCGACCCGGCGCCGGAGCTGACGGTGCCGCTGCTGCACGCGCTAGCCGCCGCCGGCGCCGACGTGATCGAACTCGGCGTGCCGTTTTCCGATCCGATGGCCGACGGGCCGGTGATCCAGCGGGCCACCGAGCGCGCGATCCGCAAGGGCGTGGGGCTGAAGCAGACGATCGACTTCGTCGCCGGGTTCCGACGCACCGATGCGCGCACGCCGGTGGTGCTGATGGGCTATGCCAACCCGATCGAGCACCTGGGGCGCGACGAGTTCGCGCGGCGGGCGGCGGACGCGGGCGTCGACGGCGTGCTGGTGGTCGACTACCCGCCGGAGGAGTGCGAGGAGTTCGCCGCGGCGATGAAGGCGCGCGGCATCGACCCTATCTTCCTGCTCGCACCGACCTCGACCGACGAGCGCATCGCGCGGGTGGCGAAGGCGGCGAGTGGCTACATCTACTACGTCAGCCTGAAGGGCATCACCGGCGCCGGACACCTGGACGTGGTGGCGGTGGCCGAACGCATTCCGAAGATCAAGGCGCAGGCGAACGTGCCGGTCGGTGTCGGCTTCGGCATCCGCGATGCAGAGAGTGCCCGAGCGGTGGCGCGGGTGGCCGACGCGGTGGTGGTCGGCAGCCGCATCATCCAGGAGATGGAAAGCGTGCCGCGCGAGCAGGCGGTTGCCGCGGCGGCGACACTGCTGGCCGAACTGCGCCGCGCCGTCGACGAGGTGGCGCCCGCGGCCCGGTCCACCTGAAGCGACCAGAAGCGGCATCCACCGGGAGACGAGAAATGAGCTGGATCGAGAAGCTGCTGCCGCCGCGGATCAAGACCGCGGGCTCCCGCAAGGCCATGCCCGAGGGGCTGTGGACCAAGTGCCCGGGCTGCGAGACGGTGCTGTACAGCGCCGAACTCGAACGCACGCTGAGCGTCTGCCCGAAGTGCTCGCACCATCTTCGCATCGGCGCGCGGGCGCGGCTCGACGCGCTGCTCGACGCCGAAGGCCGCTACGAGATCGGCGTCGAGGTGCTGCCGACCGACGCCCTGAAGTTCAAGGACAGCCGCAAGTACCCCGAGCGCCTGCAGGAGGCGATGAACGCCACCAGCGAAACCGACGCGCTGGTGGTCATGGGCGGCGCCATCCGCGCCCTGCCGGTGGTGGTGGCCTGCTTCGAGTTCGGCTTCATGGGGGGATCGATGGGCTCGGTGGTCGGCGAGCGCTTCGTGCGCGGCGTCCAGACCGCGCTCGAACAGAAGGTGCCCTTCGTCTGCTTCACCTCCACCGGCGGCGCGCGGATGCAGGAAGGCCTGCTGTCGCTGATGCAGATGGCCAAAACGACGGCGATGATCACGCGGCTGGCCGACGCGAGACTGCCGTTCGTTTCGGTACTCACCGATCCGACCATGGGCGGCGTCTCGGCCAGCTTCGCCTTCCTCGGCGACGTCGTCATCGCCGAGCCGAAGGCGCTGATCGGCTTCGCCGGCCCGCGGGTGATCGAGCAGACGGTGCGTGAGAAGCTGCCCGAAGGTTTCCAGCGCGCCGAGTTCCTGCTCGCCAAGGGCGCCGTCGACATGATCGTCGACCGCCGCGCGCTGCGCGACGAACTGGCGCAGCTGCTGGCGCTGCTGCAGCGGCAGCCGGCCGAGGCGATGTCCTAGCGTGTCCGCGCCGGCGCCCTGCGCCTGAGAACGATCGAGCCATTGCTCGCCGCTCCCATCTCGCTCGACGACTGGCTGGCGCGCATCGAGCGCCTGCACCACCGCGCGATCGACCTGTCGCTCGACCGCGTCCGCGCGGTCGCCGGCCGGCTCGGCATCGGCCTGCCGTGCCCGGTGTTCCTGGTCGGCGGCACCAACGGCAAGGGCTCGACCTGCGCCATGCTGGAGGCGATCCTGCGCGCTGCCGGCTACCGCGTCGGGCTGTACACCTCGCCGCACCTGCTGCGCTTCAACGAGCGCGCCCGCATCGACGGCGAGCCGGCGGGCGACGAGGCGTTGATCGAGCAGTTCGAGGCGGTGCAGGCCGCGCGCGGCGACACCTCGCTCACCTACTTCGAGTTCACCACGCTGGCGATCCTGCGCCTGTTCATGGGCGCGCGGCTCGATGCGGCGGTGCTCGAGGTCGGGCTCGGCGGCAGGCTCGATGCGACCAACGTCGTCGAGCCGGACTGCTCGATCGTGACCTCGATCGACCTCGATCACATGGACTACCTCGGGCCGACGCGCGAGCACATCGGCTTCGAGAAGGCGCACATCTTTCGCCGCGGTCGGCCGGCTGTCTGTTCCGACCCGCGGCCGCCGGAGGCACTGCTCGAGGTGGCGCGCGACCTCGGCGCCGACCTGTGGCGCTTCGGCCGCGATTTCAACTACCAAGGCGATCGCCAGCAGTGGGCCTACGGCGGTCGCGCCATCCGCCGCGCCGGGCTGCCGTACCCGTCGATGCGCGGCGCCAATCAGCTGCTCAACGCCGCCGGCGCGCTTGCCGCGCTCGACGCGCTGCGCGAGCGGCTTCCGGTCAGCCAGCAGTCGGTGCGGCAGGGGCTGCTGAACGTCGAGCTCGCCGGGCGCTTCCAGGTCCTGCCCGGACGGCCGGCGGTGATCCTCGATGTCGCGCACAACCCGCACGCCGCCGCGGTGCTGGCCGAGAACCTCGACAACATGGGCTTCTTCCCGCGCACGCTCGCGGTGTTCGGCATGCTGCGCGACAAGGACGTCGCCGGCGTCATCGACAGGGTGGCCGGGCGCGTCGATGCCTGGCACGTGGGCGGCACGCCGGGTGCGCGCGGGCTGTCGGGAGGCGACGCGCTGCGGATCCTGCTGCAGAGACAGCCGGGCGCGCGCGCAACCGCCTTCGACACCATTGCCGCCGCCTTTGACGCCGCGCAACTCGAGGCAGGGCCCGACGATAGAATTCTCGCCTTCGGAAGCTTCCTCACCGTGGCGGAAGTAATGCGCGCCCGCGACCTGCGGCGCGTCGACCCGCGTTAGCGCTGCCTCATGTCGTCAACTCAACGCCGGCGGGCATCGGCCGAGGACGAACCGGCCGGCGGCAGACGCAACGAGACCGACGATCCCGCGGCCGAGTTGCGTGCCCGGACCCGCAGGAGGCTGATCGGCGCCGCGGCGCTCCTCGCCGGCGCCGTGATCGTCGTGCCGATGCTGCTCGACTCGGAGCCGAGGCCGGTCCGCGACGACATTGCCATCACCGTCACCAGTCCGCCGCCGGCGCCGCCGGAAAGCCGGCCGGCTCCGGTCGAGGAACCGAAGGCGGCCGACGCGGTGCCGCCGGTGAAGGAGCCGGTACAGCCTCCGGCCGAACCGGCTCCGCCTGCCGATGCGCCGGCGAAGCCGGAGTCGAAGCCGCAGGCCGCGACGACGACGGCGACGCCGAGCGCGGCGGCATCGCCCGCAGGCCCGGGAAAGATCGCCGTGCAGGTGGCGGCGCTGTCGACGCCGGCGGCCGCCGAGGAGCTTCAGGTCCGCCTGATCAAGGACGGCTTCACCGTCTACATCGTGCCGGTGACGACCGCATCCGGCGTCGTGCATCGGGTGCGGGTCGGCCCCTACGGCAGCCGCGACGACGCCCAGCGGGCGGTCGAGCGGCTGCGATCCGCCGGCCACAAGGCGACGATCGTCGGCGGCTGACGCGATGAACGCGCTCGACTGGGCGATGCTGGCGGTGATCGGGCTGTCGGTCCTCCTCGGGCTGCTGCGCGGATTCATGCGCGAGACGATTTCGCTCGCCGGATGGATCGCCGGCATCTGGCTTGCGTTCCGCTTTGCCGCCGCCGTCAGCGCAGCGTTGCCGTTCGCCGGCGAATGGCCGCTGGCGCGCACCGCAGCGGTGGCGGTGCTGATCGTCGTCGTCTGCGTGTTCGTGGCCGCCTTCGTCGGCTGGGCGGCGCGCGAACTGATCAAGGCGGCCAGGCTGTCGGCGGCCGACCGCACGCTCGGCGGGCTGTTCGGGTTCGCCCGCGGCATGCTGATCGTCGGCCTTGCGGTGTTCCTGGTGCGCGACACCGCGCTGTACCGCGAGCCGCTGTGGCAGGAGTCCCTGGTGCTGCCGAAGATCGAGGCGGCGCTAGCATTCGCGCTGCAGCAGATTCCTCACGCGGTCGAGCGCGCGCC
>CAYLZU010000119.1:0-8899 GCA_964388005.1 uncultured Burkholderiaceae bacterium | reverse complement strand
CCGCGCACGACGGCGGCCCTCGCGGGCGGCGATGGCTACTGCGTGATCGCCCGCCCCCGAACCGCGCGGCGATCGGCGGCGCCTGGAGACTCCCCCGAGGCGTCGGGCTGCTCGGGCTGCGCCGGCTGGGGCTGAGGCACGACCTGCTGCGGCAGCGGCTGCTGAACCACCGGTGGCCGCGGCTGCAGCGGACGCGGCGCGGTCGCGGTTTGCCCGGTCGCGGCCACCGATGGCGCGGTCAGCGTGTTCCCCTCGCGACGGAACCCCGCGGGCGGCGGCGCGCCGCCAATGCTCGCCACCTGTGGCGTCGGCAGCGCCAGGTCCCGGCGGACCCCACCCTGTTCAATCGTCACCGCTTCCTTACGCACCTCGACCAGACGAATGCCGGCGACGACTTCCTGATTCAGCAGGTAAACGCGCGGCGGCTTGCCGTCGACGGCGAGGATCGCCGCCGAGTCCCTGCCGGCAGCAAAGGCGCCGAGCGCCTGGATATCGACCGCCGCCTGGACCGGAGCGGCTTGCACCAGTCCGAACATTCGCGCCGCAAGCACCGGGTCCGGTTGGCGCAGCGCCGCCGCCGGCTGCGGCGGCGGCGCGCTCGCTGGGGCCGGCGTCAGGATGCGGATCGCCCAGTACGCGCCGATGGCGCAGACGACGGCAAGCATCGCCAGATGCATCAGGGCCCACGCAATCTTCTTCATCATCATCAGCGTTGCGGATCCCGCCAGTCGAGCGCCCGTCCGTGCCGGCGCAGGCATCGGAGGCAGAGCCGGGCCGTGTCCGACACGGCGCGTGGATAATATCGGCTGCCCTGCAATCCACGCCCCGCGCCCGTTCGCGGCGCCCCCCGCAGCCACGGTGCCCCCCATGATTCCGTCCCCCCGGCCCGCATCCCGCAGCGTGTCCCGGTCGCGCGGCTTCACGCTGATCGAGATCATGGTCGTGATCACGATCCTCGGCATTCTCGCGGCCCTGATCGTGCCGCGCGTGGTCGGCCGCACCGACGATGCCCGCATCGCCGCCGCCAAGCAGGACATCGCCTCGCTGATGCAGGCGCTGAAGCTCTATCGCCTCGACAGCGGCGCCTACCCGACCACCGAACAGGGCCTGCGCGCCCTGCTGACGAAGCCGACCCTCGAACCGCTGCCGCAGAACTGGAAGCAGGGAGGCTATCTGGAGCGCAGCTCGATGCCCAAGGACCCCTGGGGGAACGAGTACAAGTACCTGAGTCCGGGGCTGCGCGGCGAGATCGATGTCTTCAGCTACGGCCGCGACGGCGCGCCGGGCGGCGAAGGCGTCGACGCCGACATCGGCTCGTGGCAGCTGTAGCGCGCCGGTCGGTCACCCGCGGCTTCACTCTGCTGGAGCTGATGCTGGTGATCGTGCTGGCGGGCATCCTGCTGACGGTCCTGAGCATCTCGGTGAGCACGGACGAGCGACAGGATCTGGCGCGCGAGGCGCGCCGCGTCGGCCAGCTCTTCGCTCTCGCCGCCGATGAAGCGCGCATCCGCCAGCTGCCGATCTACTGGGAAGCGGATCTCGCGGGATACCGGTTCGTCACCATCGTCGGCGGCGAACGCCGACTGCTCGCCGGCGACGATCTCCTCCGCGAGCGGGCGTGGCGCCAGCCGCTGCAGACCCTGGCGCTGACTACGGCCGGCGCCGAGCAGCCGTCGCAGATCCTGCTCGGTCCGGGAGCACCGCCGCTGCGGGTGGCGATCGCCCGCGAGTGGGTGCAGCAGCCCATCCGTCTCGAACTGGCCACCGCCTCGGCGAAGGTGGCGATCGACTTCGACGAGCGCGGCCTTGGAACGGTCGAGCCGTACTGACACGCCGCCCTCGGCGCAGCGTGGTTTCACGCTGCTCGAAGTGCTGGTCGCTCTGGTCATCATCGGCGTCGCCCTCGCCGCGTCGATGCGCGGCGCGATGTCGGTAACCAACGCCAGCGAGGACATGCGGCACACGCTGCTGGCGACGATGATCGCCGAGAACCGCCTCGCCGAGCTGCGGCTGGCGCGCGGCAGCCTCGAAGTCGGCCAGTCGACGGCATCGTGCACGCAGGCCGATGTCGAGTTCGAGTGCGAGCAGACCGTGCGATCGACGCCGAACCCGTTCTTCCGCCGCGTCGAGCTGCGTGTGTTCCGCGCCTTCGCCGACGGCCGACGGCGGCATGCCGAGATGATGGCGGTGCTGCCGGTGAACTGATGTCCGCGCCCCCCCGCGCCCTTCGCCGCCGCCGCGGCTTCACGCTGATCGAGCTGCTGGTGGCGATCACCGTGCTGGCACTGGTGTCGCTGATCGCCTGGCGCGGCCTCGACTCGCTGGTGCACACCCGCGAGCGGCTGCAACCCGAGGCCGACGATGTCCGCGCGCTGCTGGTTGCCTTCGGCCAGATCGAACGCGACCTGGCGCAGGTGGTCAACCCGGCTTTCGTGCCGACCGGTGTTTCGCCGCTCGTCGCCCGCAGCGAGTCGCCCGCGGGCTTCGAAGTGCTGCGGATGGCCCCGGCCGCGGAAGGCGGCAGTGCCGTGCAGGCCGTGATCTACGAACTTCGCGACGGGAGGCTGATGCGCCTGTCGTCGGCGCCGATGTTCACGATCGGCGCGCCGCGAACCTCGGTGCTCACGGAAACGCCGCTGCTCACCGGCGTGCAGGCGCTGCGGCTGCGGCTGTGGCAGCCGGGCCGGGGCTGGGCCCCGCCCGAGGCCGCGGTGATGCCAAACCCCATGCAGCCGGCCGCCGGGGTCGAGGTCGACGTCGAACTGGACGACGGCCGTCGTTACCGGCGCGTGCTGCTGGTCGGCCAGGGATGAGAACCGCCGTGGCCATTCGTCGCCAGCGCGGCGCCGCCGTGCTGATGGCGCTGTTCGTCGCCACGCTTGCGACGGTGATCGTCTCCGGGCTGTTCTGGCAGCAGTTCGTGCTGCTTCGCACGATCGAGAACCAGCAGCTGATCGCGCAGAGCCGCGTCCTCATGGCCGGGGCGCTCGACTGGGCGCGCGCCATGCTGCGCGAGGACGCGATGCGCAGCAGCCACGACGGGCTCGACGAGTTCTGGGCCAGGGGCCTGGCGGAGACGCGACTGGACCAGCTCGGCGAGTCGTCGGTGCTGGCGGCGCAGGCCAGCATCGCCGGCAGCATCGAGGACGCGCAGTCGCGACTGAACCTGCGCAATCTGGTCAGCGACGGCGGCGAGATCGTCGAGGCCGAACTGGAGTCGTTGAAGCGGCTGTGCGAACTGCTCGACGTGCCGCTGGCGAGCGCCGAGCTGATCGCCCTGCGCATGCAGGCGGCATTCGCCCCGGCGGCCGCCGGCGCGGACAAGCCCGTGGCGCGGCCGTTGCCGCCGATCCATGCGCACGACATCGTCGCCATTCCCGGCATGGATGCCGCCGCCGCCGACCGGCTGTCGCGTTATCTGGTCGTGCTCGATCGCAACAAGACGGCGCTGAACGTGAACACCGCGACCGCCGAAGTCATCGCCGCCCATGAGAACGTCAGCCTGGCGCGGGCGCGGGCGGTGGTGGCGCAGCGCGAACGGCTGTCGTACTTCAACGACATCGCCGACTTCCGCAAGTACCTCGGCGATACTGGCAGCGCGGGTGCCGGCGACGCCGGTCTTTCGACGTCGACCAGCTATTTCTTCGTGCGCGGCCAGATCAGACTGTCGCGCGCCGACATTCGGATGGAAGCGCTGGTGCGCCGCTCGGCGCAGGCCGGCGGCGGACCAGCGGAGACCTTGTGGCAGCGCGAACTCTGACGACCGACCGCTCCGTCGCGCAGCGGCTGTGGGTCTTCGCGCCGCCGCACCAGTCGCTCGCCGGGACGGCGAAGCTCTCGGAAGCGGCCGTGGTCGGATACGTCGCTCTCGACTCCGACGGCCGCATGCGCACCGGCGACGTGTCGATCGCCCTGCTGCCGCGCTGCCAGAGGATGGATCTGGTCTTCGACTGCGGCGACGTCTTCCAGGCCGAAGTCGCGGTTCCAAGGCTGTCCGAGGGCAAGCTGCGGCTGGCGCTGCCCAATCTGCTGGAAGACCGGCTGCTCGCCGACCCGACCCAGTGCCACTTCGCCTTCACGCCCGCGGCGCGCGGCGCCGACAAGGCCGGCGGCGCGCCGCTGCCGGTGGCGGCGATCGACCGCGGCCTGCTGACCCGCCTGCTCGATGTCGTTGCCGGCGCCGGCGAACGGCCGCGCGCCGCCTACAGCGCCATCTACGTGCTGCCGCCGCCGACGGCGGACACGCTGTCGGTGTTCGCCGCCCGCGGGCGGATCGCTGCACGCACGGCGCTGCACGACGGCGTCGCCTGCGACTTCGGCGACAGCGACGATCCACCGGCGGCGCTGCGCCTGGCGCTGCGCGCCCGTGCCTGGACGCGCATCCGCGCCTTCGGCCCGCAGGCGCCGCGACTGGCGGCGATGGCCGATGCGCTCGGCGTCGCGGTCGAAGTGGCTGAGCGACCGCTCGATCCCGCCGCCGCCGACGGCGCCATCAACCTGCTTCAGGGTTCCTTCGCCCGCGGCACGGCCTTCAGCGATCCGGCGCGGCTGCAGCTGTCGCTGCGCGCGTGGCGGGCGCCGCTCGCCTGGGCCGCGGTCGCCGTCGCGGTCTTCGTCGCCGGCATGAACGGCTACTGGCTGAAGCTGCAGGGAGAGGCCGACGAGCTGCGGGGGCGCATGACCGCCGCATTCCGCGGCGTCTTTGCCGACGCCGAGATGGTCGATCCGATCGTGCAGACGCAGCGCGAGCTGGCGCGGCTGCGGGCCCGCGCCGGCCTGGCCTCGGCCGGTGACTTCACGGCACTGAACGCGCTCGCGGGCCAGCTGCTGGCGACTGCGCCGATTGGCATCGTCGCCGCGGTCGAGTACCGCGACGCGGCGCTGCAGCTGAAGTTCAAGTCGCCGCCCGATCCGGCGCTGCAGAACCAGCTGCGGGCGCAGGCGGTGCAGCAGGGATTGCAGGTTCGTTTCGAGGCCGACGGAACCGCGCGCCTGACCGCCGCCGGAGGGTGACGATGGACGCCTTGCGCGATTTCTGGAACCAGCGGGCGCCGCGCGAACGGCTCGCGCTCGGGCTCGCGGCGACGGTGATCGCCGCCGCTGCGGTCTATCTGCTGCTGATCGAGCCGGCCGCCACCGGCATTCCGCGCCTCGAGCGCAGCCTGCCGGCCGCGCGCACCCAGGCAGCGCAGCTCGACCAGCTGCTCGCCGAGGTGGCGAACCTGAAGGCGCGGCCGCAGGTGGCCGTGCTGCCGCCGGCCGAGGCGCGGGCAGCGCTGGAGAAGTCGCTCGAAGCCGCCGGGCTGAAGGCGGCCCGGATCGCCTCGCTCGCCGACGGCGACCTTCAGTTGACCTTCGCCAACGTCCCGTACGCGGCGTGGTCGACCTGGCTGGCAGACACCGAACGCCAGCTCGGCGCCAAGGCGCACGTCGTCACCGCGCGTGCCACCGCGACTGCGGGCGCCGCCGACATCGAAATGGTGCTTCGCCTGGCGCGGCGCTGAACGCCGTGGCGCTGTTCCGGGCAGCCATGGACCAAACGCCACCAGCGAATCGTGGCCGGCACCGGCAGATCTCCCGCGTGCCGTACGCCAGCAGGCAACGCAGCAACGTCGGCCACTCACGTGACGCGCTCGACCGGCCGTGCTGATGCTGCGCGCCCTGGCGTCGGTCGTGGTCGCGGCGGCGTCCGTGCTGGCCACGGCGCTGATCGTCGCTCCGGCGCAGTGGTTGGCGTCGGCGGTCGCCGCGGCGACCGGCGAGCGCATCGTGCTGGCCGACGCCGCCGGATCGCTCTGGAACGGCCGCGCCAGCGTCGTCCTCTCGCCCGGTGCCGGCAGCAGCGCGTCGGTCGGCCTGCCCGAGCCGCTGACCTGGTCGCTGTCACCATGGCGCCTGCTCGCCGGCACCGTCGATCTGACGCTGGTGCATCCGTCGGCGTTGGCGCAGCCGCTGCATCTGCGCGCCGACCTCTCGCGCCGCGTCGAACTCAGCGGCACCACGCTGCGGCTTCCGGCCTCGGTCCTGGCCGGACTCGGCGCGCCATTCAACACCATCCGGCCCGGCGGGCTGATCAGCGTTTCGTGGCAGCGCCTCGAGTTTCACGACGGGCGCATGCAGGGCGATCTGGTCGGCGAGTGGCAGTTCGCCAGCAGCGCGCTGTCTCAGGTGGCGCCCTTCGGCCACTATCGGATCAGCGCCACCGGCGGCTATCCCGGCACCCGACTGCTGCTGACGACGGTGGCCGGCCCCCTCGAAATGACCGGCGATGGCACAATCGACGACCGAGGGAGCCTGCGTTTCAGCGGCCGTGCACGTCCCCTGGCGGGCGTGGACGGATCGACGCGGGCACAACTCGCCGGCCTGATCACCCTGCTCGGCCGGCGCGACGGCGACTCGGCCATCCTGAGCCTTGGACATTGAAATGACCGCAGCGCGCAGCCTCGCGCCCGCACCCGAGCGCACTCCGCTGGCGCGGTGGATCACCGCTGTCCTTGCCCTGGCCGTGCTCGCCGCCGTGCCTGTCGCCGGCAGGACCCAGCCGGCAACGCCGCCGTCCTCGGGTCCGCAGGCGGGCGGCGACCCGGTGATGCTGAATTTCGTCAACGCCGACCTCGAAGCGGCAGTGCGGGCGATTGGCCAGTACACCGGCCGCCAGTTCGTGATCGACCCCCGCGTTCGCGGCACCTTGACGCTGGTCACCGAACGGCCGGTCACCCGGCAGCAGGCCTACGAGCAGTTGCTTGCCGCGCTGCGGCTGCAGGGCTTCACGATCGTCGAGCCGGCGCGGGCCGACGGCATCGCCCGCATCGTCCCCGAGGCCGACGCCAAGCTGCAGGGTGGACGGGTCGTGGCTCCGAGCGCCGGCGCGCCGGCCGGCGACCAGGTGGTGACGCAGGTGTTCAAGCTGCGCTACGAATCCGCCACCAGCATGGTGCCGGTGCTGCGGCCGCTGATCGCGCCCAACAACACGATCTCGGCCTACCCGGCCAACAACTCGCTGGTGATCACCGACTACGCCGAGAACCTGCGCCGCATCGCCCGCATCATCGAGGCGATCGACTCGCCGGCGGCGGCAGAGAGCGAGATCGTGCCGCTGAAGCACGGCCTGGCGGTCGAGGTGGCGGCGGTGCTGAACCGGGTCCTCGACGAAGGCGCGCGTGCCGCCGGCCAGGCGGTCGATGGCGGCCAGCGGGTGCAGGTGCTCGCCGAGCCCCGCACCAACTCGCTCATCCTGCGCGCCGCCAGCCCGGCGCGGCTGGCGCTGGCCAGGCAGCTGATCGAGAGGCTCGACCGTCCCAGCCTGACCGCCGGCGACATCAACGTCGTGTATCTGCGCAACGCCGAGGCGACGAGGCTGGCGCCGCTGATCCGCGCCGTGATCGCCAACGATCCGTCGTTCGTGCCCCAGGCTGGCGGCCGCCTGCTGTCGGGAACGACCGTCACCACCGGCCAGCAGCTGGGCCTCGGCGGACAGCAGCCGCAGGCGCAGCAGCCGCAGCAGCCCGCGCCCCAGGTGCCGGCGGGCGGCGGCACCAGCACCGGCAGCAGCGCGCTGGCGGGAATGATCCAGCCCGACGCGGCGACCAACTCGCTGATCATCACCGCGCCGGAGCCGCTGTACCGCAACATCCGCGCGATCATCGAGAAGCTCGACTCGCGCCGCGCCCAGGTGGTGATCGAGTCGCTGATCGTTGAGGTCAGCGCCGACAAGTCGACCGAGTTCGGCATCCAGTGGCAGGATCTCTCCGGCCTCGACAGCAACGACACGCGGGCGATCGGCGGCACCAACTTCGGCGGCCAGGGCACCAACATCCTCGGCGTCGCCACCGATCTGAGCACGATCGGCCGCGGCCTGAACATCGGCGTCGTCAAGGGCAGGATCACCATTCCCGGCATCGGCGAGGTCACCAACCTCGCCTTCCTGGCGCGGGCGCTGGAGAACCAGGCCAACGCCAACATCCTGTCGCAGCCGAACATCCAGACCCTCGACAACGAGGAGGCGAAGTTTCTGGTCGGCCAGAACGTCCCCTTCGTGACCGGCTCGTACACCACCGCCGGCAGCAGCCAGGTCAATCCCTTCCAGACCTTCGAGCGGCAGGACGTCGGCCTCCAGCTGCGCGTGCGGCCGCAGATCTCCGAGGGCGGCATCGTCAAGCTGGCGCTGTACCTGGAGGTGTCCTCGGTCGCGCCGTCGTCGCTCGTCGCCGGCCAGCTGATCACCAACAAGCGCAGCTTCGACTCGGTGGTGCTGGTCGAGGACGGCAACTTCGTCGTCCTGTCCGGGCTGATCGAGGACCGCAGCACCAGCACGGTCGAGAAGGTGCCGCTGCTCGGCGACATCCCCTTCCTCGGCTGGCTGTTCCGCTACGAGAACCGCGAACGCCGGCGCACCAACACGATGGTCTTCCTGCGGCCGATCATCATCCGCGACGAGAACACCTCGTCGGCGCTGGCGACCGAGCGCTACGAGTACATGCGCACGCAGATGGCCGACGCCCGACTGCCCGACACGCTGGTGTTCCGCGAACTGAGCGCCGGGCCGATGCCCACCGCGCAGGAGCCGGCGCCGCCGTCCGGACCTCCGCCCTCGCTTCCGTCCGCGCCGCCGCCCGCACCGCCGCCGGCCGAGTCTTCGCCGCCGCGCGAGCCGGCCGCGCCGCCGGCAGTCGTGCCGCCAGCGACCAGGGCGCCGGCGCCGTCCGGCACGGTGCAGATCCTGCAGGTGACGACGATGCCGGATGCGGCCAGCAGCGGCCGCATCCAGCAGGACCTGCGCAACGCCGGCTTCGATGCCTTCGTCGAACCGATCCGGACGTCGACCGGCCAGATCTACCGGGTCCGGGTCGCCATCGACACCGCCCGCAGGCCGCTCGCCGAGGCGACCGCCGAACTGAGA
>CAYLZU010000118.1:4392-8917 GCA_964388005.1 uncultured Burkholderiaceae bacterium | reverse complement strand
CCGCAATCGGCCGCGACGCGGTGCTGATGTTCTGGTTCGGCGCGGGCGCCCTGCCTACGCCCGAGTTCATCCGCGCCGCGGCGCAGGCGGCGCTCGACGACGGCGAGACCTTCTACAACCACAACCTCGGCATTCTCGAACTGCGCGAATCGATCGCCGGCTACGTCAACCGCACGCACGCGCCGCGCACGCCGGTCGACGCCGACCGCATCGCCGTGACCAGTTCCGGCGTCAGCGCGCTGTCGCTGGTGGCGCAGTCGCTGTTCGAGCCCGGCGACCGGGTGGCGATCGTCACACCGGTGTGGCCGAACGTCACCGCGCAGCCGCGCATCATGGGCGCCGAGGTGATCCGGGTGCCGCTCGAATGCCACCGCGGCCGCTGGATGCTCGACCTGCAGCGGCTGCTCGATGCCGCGCCACCCGGCACGCGGGCGGTGATCGTCAACTCGCCGAACAACCCGACCGGCTGGGTGATGGCGCAGGGCGACTGGGACGCGCTGCTGGCGCACTGCCGCCGGCACGGCATCTGGCTGGTGGCCGACGACGCCTACGAGCGGCTGGTCTTCGACGGCAGCGCGCGCGCCCCCGGCGTGCTGGGCAGAATCGACCCCGACGAGCGCTTCATCAGCGCCAACACTTTCTCCAAGAGCTGGACGATGACCGGCTTCCGCCTCGGCTGGCTGGTGGCGCCGCGCGGCTTCATCGCCAACTTCGCCAGGATGGTGGAGTTCAATACCTCTTGCGCGCCGACCTTCATCCAGCGCGCCGGCATCGCCGCCATCGAGCACGGCGACGGCCTGATCGCCGAGACACGCGCCCGCCTGCAGGACGTGCGCGACGCGCTGGTGGCGCAGCTCGCGCGCCTGCCCGGTGTGGAGTGCGCGCCGCCCGATGGCGCCATGTATCTCTTCTTCCGCATCGCAGGCCGCAGCGACGACTCGCTCGCCTTTGCCAAGGAACTGGTCACCTCGGTCGGGCTCGGCCTGGCGCCGGGCGTGGCCTTCGGCCCCGAGGGCGAGGGTTACCTGCGCTGGTGCTTCGCCGCGCAGCGACGGCTGATCGACGACGGCGTGGCGCGGCTGGCGCGCTTTCTCGGTTGAGGCAGCCAAGATGCGGCCGGCGCGCGCGGCGAGCCCGGCGGGAAGTCGATGTGGCAGCGGGCCCGTCGCGCGGGTCACCGCATTGAATTCGGGGCCGATGGCGGCATATTCACGCCGACAGCCGGTTGCCGGCGGGGAGGAGTCATGAGCGCCAACACCACCACCATCGAACCCGACGCCGGGCTGGTGCGGATCACGCACATCACCTACGCGCTGCACGCGCTCGGGCTGGCGATCGGCGCCTTCGGCGCCTCCACCGTGATCGGCGCCTTCATCTTCGGCTGGCCGTCGATCATCGCCGTGATCATCAACTACGTGAAGAAGGGCGATGCGCGCGGCACCTGGCTCGAGTCGCACTTCCGCTGGCAGATCCGGACCTTCTGGTTCGCGCTGGCGTGGGTGATCCTCATCGGGCTCGTCGGCGGTGTGCTGACGATCGTGCTGGTCGGCTTCGCGATCCTGTGGGTCGGCCTGTTCGTGCTCGGCCTCTGGGCGATCTACCGCATCGCCCGCGGCTGGCTGCGCCTGAACGACCGGCAGCCGATGCCCGGCTGAGCCATCGCCCAGCCGGCCGTCAGGCCGGTTGCGCTTCCTCGACCAGGCCGCGCTTCTTCAACAGCGGCCCAACCTCCGCATCGCGGCCGCGGAAGGCGCGGTACGCCTCGGCCGGATCGACCGCGCCGCCGCGCGAGTAGATGTGGCGCAAAAGCCGCCCGGCGGTGGCGGCATCGAACGAATCGCCGGCCTCGACGAAGGCGCCGTAGCCGTCGGCGTCGAGCACCTCGGCCCACATGTAGACGTAATAACCGGCGGCGTAATTGCCGGCGAACAGGTGCTGGAAGTGGGCGAGGTGGTGATAAGGCGCGATCGCCGCCGGCATGCCGAGCCTCGCCAGGGTCTCGCGCTCGAGGGCGGCGATGTCCAGGCCTTCCACGTCGGCGAGCAGGTGCACGTGCATGTCGACCAGCGCCGAGGCGACGAAACCGACCGTCTCGAAACCCTGGTTGAACTTCCGCGCCCGCAGCAGCCGCTCGACCAGCGCCGCCGGCATCGGCTCGCCCGTCTTCACGTGCCGCGCGTGCCGCGCCAGCACCTGCGGCTCGAGTGCCCAGTGCTCGAACAGTTGCGACGGCAGCTCGACGAAGTCGCGCAGCACCCGCGTTCCCGACAGCCGTTCCCAGGTCACGTCCGACAGCAGCCCGTGCAGGCCGTGGCCGAATTCGTGGAACAGCGTGCGTACGTCGTCCAGCGACAGCAGCACCGGCTCGCCCGGTGCGCCGCGGGTGAAGTTGCTGTTGTTCAGAATCACCGGCCGCACGTCGCCGCCGCCGCGCGACTGCCAGCGCAGCGCGCTCATCCAGGCACCGCTGCGTTTGCCGGCGCGGGCGAAGTTGTCGAACACGAAGGTGCCGACGCGCGAGCCGTCGGCCCGCAGCGCCTCGAACACGCGCAGGTCGGGGCTGTAGCGCGGCGCCTCGCGCCGCTCGACGAAGCGCACGCCGAACAGCCGCTGCGCGCAGTCGAACAGCGCCGCCAGCATGTTCTCCAGCGCGAAGTAAGGCCGCAGCTCGGCGTCGTCGATCGCGTACTGCTGCCGGCGCAGCCGCTCGGCATAGAAGCGCCAGTCCCAGGGTTCGAGGCGCGCCGGGCCACCCTCGGCGCGGGCGATCGCCTCCAGCTGCGCCTGTTCCTGCGCCGCGCGGCGCCTGGCCGGCTCCCACACCGCGTGCAGCAGCTCGAACACCGCCGAGGGGGTGCGGGCCATGCGGTCGGTCAGCGCGAAGTCGGCGAAGCTGGCGTAACCGAGCAGCCGCGCCTGCTCGGCGCGCAGCGCCAGCAGCTCCGCCGCCAGCGGCCGGTTGTCGTGCTCGCCGGGGTTGGCGCCGCGGCCCTTCCACAGCCTGAACGCGCGCTCGCGCAGATCCCGTCGCTCGGAAAAGGTGAGAAACGGCACCACCGCCGACCGCGCCAGCGTGATCGCCCACGCCTGCGGCCGGCCGCGCTCGGCGGCCGCGGCGCGCGCCGCCTCGCGCAGGTCCGCCGGCAGCCCGGCGAGATCGGCCTCGGCCTCCAGCCACAGGCACTGCTGCTCCTCGGCCAGCACGTTCTGCGCGAACTGCGTCATCAGCGCCGCCTGGCGCTCGACGATCTCGCCGAGCCGCCCGCGCGCCGCGCCGTCGAGCTGCGCCCCGGCCAGCCGCGCATCGAGATGCAGCCGCTCCAGCAGCCGGCGGCGCTCGGCATCGAGCCGCAGCGCATCAGCGCGCCGGACCAGCGCGTCGAGCCGCGCAAAGAGCCGCGGGTCGCGCGCGATCGACGCCCAGTGGGCGGCGAGTGCCGGCGCTAGCCCCCGCTCGATCGCCTGTAGTTCCGGCGAGGTGTTCGAGGCGCACAAGCCGCGGAACACCGGTTCGATGCGCGCCAGCAGCCGGCCGCTGCGGTCGAGCGCGGCCGCCGTGTTGTCGAAGGTCGGCGGCTCTGCCTGGGTGGCGATCCGCTCGATCTCGGCGCGGTGCTCGGCCAGCGCGGCCTCGAAGGCTGGCTCGAAGCGCTCCGCACGTATCGCCGCGTACGGCGGCAGGCCGTGGTCGCCGGGCCAGGGCGCCAGCAGGGGGTTGGAAAGATCGATCGGATCACGGTTCATGGTTTCAGCCTCTCCCGGTTTCATCGGCCGGCGCGTCATTCGACGACGACCGCCGTGCCGCTCGCCGACACCATCAGCATGCCGTTGCCCTGGCCGAGCACCTCGTAATCGAGGTCGACGCCGACGACGGCGTTTGCCCCCAGATCCAGCGCCCGCTGCTGCAGTTCCTGCATGGCGATGTCGCGCGCCCGCTGCAGCTCGCGCTCGTAGGTCGCCGAGCGGCCGCCGACGAGGTCGCGGATGCCGGCGAACAGATCCTTGAACAGGTTGGCGCCGAGGATCGCCTCGCCGGCGACGATGCCGCAGTAGCGGCTGATGCGCTTGCCTTCGATGCCGGGGGTGGTGGTCACGATCATTCGCAAGCTCCTTCGCGCTGCGGGTTCAAGAACTGTTCAGGGCAGGACAGCGCCGGATGCAGCGGCGCGCTTCACGGCAGGCGCTACCAGATCTCCACCCGCTCTTGGCGCACCATCCCCGCCCCCGGCGCGCAGCCAAACGCCTGCGCGAACCCGTCGACGTTGGCCAGCGTGCCGAGCACGCGATAGCGCGCCGGCGAGTGATTGCCGGTCCGCAGCTGGTTGAGCAGCGCCTGCTCGCGCATGCTGTCGCGCCAGATGGTGGCGTAGTTGATGAAGAAGCGCTGCGTTGCGGCGGCCTCCGGCGCGCGGTCGCTGCGGCCGGCCTCCCGGGCCAGCGCGATTTGCAGCGCGTCGTAGGCGATCTTCAGGCCGCCGAGGTCGGAGATGTTCTCGCCGAGCGTCTGCTGGCCGTTGATGAACTG
>CAYLZU010000118.1:0-4292 GCA_964388005.1 uncultured Burkholderiaceae bacterium | reverse complement strand
TAGCCGATCTTCAGCGCCAGCGCGTCGAGCTTGGCGATCGCCCGCGCCCTGGTCGGCGCGCTCATCCAGTCCAGCCGCTCGATGCGGGCGCGGAAGGCGGCCTTGATGTCGGCGACCATCTGCACGGCGCGGTCCTTGGCCTGCGGCGTGAACGCCTCGGCGACGAACAGTTGCCCCAGCCCTTCGGCCAGCGGCAGGTTGCCGGTGCGGCCGGAGATCTCGTCGATCACCTGCCGCTCGCGCGCCGGCGGCTTCTCCAGGCCGAGCACGGCCTGGCTGTGATAGGCGAAGTGCGCCGCGGCGTACGCCCGCGGCAGGCGCGGCGCGGCGGCGTCGAGCACGCGCAGGCGCAGGTACTGGCGCCACAGTGCCATCGGCTCCTCGGCCGCCATCTTCGCCACCGTGCGCGCGAATTCCGGCTGGCCGACATTGACCGTCGCGCCGTCGGCCAGGCCAAGCGCGCGCAGGTACGCCGCCCAGTCGAAGCCGGGCGCCTCGGCCGCCAGTTGCGCCGCCGTGCGCGGGTTGTAGACCGCGTTGGGGTCGCGCATCGCCACGCGGGTCATCGAAGCGGCGGCGAGCCTGGCTTCGAAGGCGCGAATGGCGGCAGCGGTCTTCGCCGCGGCATCGGCATCATCGCCGCCGAGCGCGAGCAGTGCGGACTGATAGGCGTCGAGCGCCGCGCGCAGCTGCCGGGTGCGCTCGTCGGTGCGCCCGTAGTCGTCGCGGTCGGGCAGGCCGAGGCCGGACTGCCACAGCGCCAGGCGATAGCGTCGCTTGTCGCGCGCGTCCGGCGCGATCCAGGCGGCAAACGGTCCCGGAATGCCGGCCCGGTTCAGCCGCGCCAGCAGCGGCGGCAGTTGCTCGGGCATCTCCAGCGCGTCGATCGCCGACAGCAGCGGCGCGAGCGGAGCCAGCGCGGCGCGCTCGATGGCAGCGGTGTCGATGCCGCTGGCGTAGTAGGCCACCGCGAGCTGCTTGCCGGGCGTGTCCAGTTGCGCATCGCCGGGCCTGACCTGCGACAGCACCGCGAGCAGCCGCTGGGTGTTGGCCTCGCGCAGGTCTTCGAAGGTGCCGGCGCGAGTCCGGTCGGGCGCGACCTGCGCCTGCTTCAGCCAGGCGCCGTTGACATAGCTGTAGAAGTCGGTGCAGGCCAGCGACTTGTCGGCGGCGAAGGTGGCCGGGGCGACGAGTGCGGCGGCCAGTGCAAGGACGGTGAGGCGCATGGACGGCGGATTCATGCCAACAGGGAGCACGCGAAGAATACGCAAACGCGGGGCCGGGACCGCCCCGGGGCCGCCGCCGATTGAGGTGGCGTCGTGCCTCTGATAGCCTCGCCGCCGCTTCGGTTCCGGCCGGAGCGCCGACACCCCGCCGCCGGCGCCCACAAGGTGACGCGCGGCCGCGCGCGAAGGCCTGCCGCCTTCGGCAGCGCGCTCCCAGAAACACGATTTTTGGCCGAGGAGTTGCCGCCGTGAGTCCGCCCTGCATCCGCAAGAGCGAGCCCTTCGAGCACCGCGAGAAGGAGTGCCGATGAACGCCCCATTGCCCGAGTCCGTCCGCCGCGCGCTGGCGGAAGTCTCCCTCGACGACCGCTGGACGCTGGAGAAGGGTCGCGCCTACATGAGCGGCACGCAGGCGCTGCTGCGGCTGGCGATGCTTCAGCGGCAACGGGACCTTGACTCCGGGCTGAACACCGCCGGGTTCATCACCGGCTATCGCGGCAGCCCCCTCGGCTCGGTCGACCAGACCGCCTGGCGGGCAGGCAAGCACCTCGAGCGGCATCACATCAGGTTCCACTCCGGGCTGAACGAGGACCTCGCCGCCACCAGCGTCTGGGGCACGCAGCAGGTGGGCATGAACCCCGGCGCCAGGTACGACGGCGTCTTTGCCATGTGGTACGGCAAGGGCCCGGGCGTGGACCGCTGCGGCGACGTGTTCAAGCACGCCAACGCCGCCGGCACCAGCCCGCACGGCGGCGTGCTGGCGCTGGCCGGCGACGACCATGGCGCCAAGAGCTCGACCCTGCCGCACCAGTCGGACCACATCTTCAAGGCCTGCATGATCCCGGTGCTGTATCCGGCCACGGTGCAGGAGTACCTCGACCTCGGCCTGCACGGCTTCGCGATGAGCCGCTACGCCGGCGTGTGGGTGGGCGTGAAGACGGTGACCGAGGTCGTCGAGGCGAGCGCCTCGGTGGTGGTCGATCCGGAGCGGGTGCAGATCGCGCTGCCCACGGACTTCACGATGCCGCCCGGGGGGCTGAACATCCGCTGGCCGGACACGCCGCTGGCGCAGGAGGCACGGCTGCTCGACCACAAGCTGTACGCGGCGCTCGCCTACTGCCGCGCCAACCGGCTGAACGCGACGGTGGTCGATTCGCCGCAGGCACGGTTCGGCATCGTCGCCAGCGGCAAGGCGTATCTGGACATGCGCCAGGCGCTGGCGGATCTCGGGCTGGACGAGGAGACCTGCGAGCGCATCGGCATCCGCGTGTTCAAGGTCGGCATGGTCTGGCCGCTGGAGGCGCAGGCGGTGCGCGCCTTCGCCGAGGGGCTGGAGGAGATCCTGGTCGTCGAGGAAAAGCGGCAACTGCTCGAATACCAGATCAAGGAAGACCTCTATTCGTGGATCGGCACCGGAAGGCGCGTGCCGCGCGTGATCGGCAAGTTCGACGAGAAGGACGGCGGCGAGTGGTCGGTGCCGCAGGGCAGCTGGGTGCTGCCGGCGCACGCGGAGTTCTCGCCAGCGGTCGTAGCCAAGGCGATCGCGGCGCGCATCGGCAAGCTCGAATTGCCCTCCGACGTGCGCTCGCGCATCGAATCCCGGGTGGCGTTGATCGCCGCCAAGGAAAGGGCGCTTGCAACGCCGCGACTGGTGGCCGAACGCACGCCGTACTTCTGCTCCGGCTGCCCGCACAACACCTCGACCGTGGTGCCGGAAGGCTCGCGCGCGGTAGCCGGCATCGGCTGCCACTACATGGCGATCTGGATGGATCGGAACACGTCGACCTTCACGCAGATGGGCGGCGAGGGCGTGCCGTGGATCGGCCAGGCGCCGTTCACCGAGGAGAAGCACATCTTCGCCAACCTCGGCGACGGCACCTACTTCCACTCCGGCGTGCTGGCGATCCGCGCCGCGGTGGCGGCGAATGTGGCCATCACCTACAAGATCCTGTTCAACGACGCGGTGGCGATGACCGGCGGCCAGCCCACCGACGGCCAGCTCACCGCGCCGGCGATCACGCAGCAGGTCTACGCCGAGGGCGTGCGCCGGATCGTCATCGTCACCGACGAGCCGGAGAAGTACGACGCTGCCTCCGAGCGTGACCACTCGGCGCTCAACGCCCACGGCGCCACCGGAGATGCCTGGAAGCTGGCGCCGGGCGTCACCGTGCACCACCGCGACGAGCTCGACCGCATCCAGCGCGAGCTGCGCGAGTATCCGGGCGTGTCCGTGCTCGTCTACGACCAGACATGCGCCAGCGAGAAGCGGCGCCGGCGCAAGCAGAACAAGCCGGCCAAGGTGGTGTTCCCCGATCCGCCGCGGCGGGTGGTGATCAACGAACTGGTGTGCGAGGGCTGCGGCGACTGCAGCGTGCAGAGCAACTGCCTGTCGGTGGAGCCGCTGGAGACCGAGTTCGGCCGCAAGCGGCGCATCAACCAGTCGAGCTGCAACAAGGACTACTCGTGCCTGAAGGGCTTCTGCCCGAGCTTCGTCACCGTCGAGGGCGGGCGCCTGAAGAAGGGCAAGGCGGCCGGGGCCACCGTGCCGCAACTACCGCTGCCTGAGGTGCCGCAGCTGCCGGCCGGGCGCGGCTACGGCATCGTGATCACGGGTGTGGGCGGCACCGGCGTGGTGACCATCGGCCAGCTGCTCGGCATGGCGGCGCACCTGGAAGGCCGCGGCTGCTCGGTGCTCGACATGGCTGGCCTGGCGCAGAAAGGCGGCGCCGTGTTCTCGCACGTGCGAATCGCGCCAAGGCCGGAGGACCTGTACGCCACCCGCATCGCGATGAACGAATCCGACCTCGTGCTCGGCTGCGACCTCATCACCAGCGCCAGCAATGAGGCGCTGTCGAAAGTCCGTGCCGGACGCACGAAAGCGGTGCTGAACACGGCCGAATCGCCGACCGCGGAGTTCGTGAAGAACCCCAATTGGCAGTCGGGCGCCGCCGGCATGGTGCAGCAGATCCGCGAAGCGGTGGGCAGCGAGGCGCACGCCGCCGCGGTCGATGCCACCGCGCTGGCGACGCAACTGCTCGGCGACGGCATCTACACCAATCCGTTCGT
>CAYLZU010000117.1:7490-9022 GCA_964388005.1 uncultured Burkholderiaceae bacterium | reverse complement strand
GCGGCGGTGCTCAACCACATGCTGTCGCGCGAGCCGTGGGCGCGCGCCGTGCTGGCGCCGTTTTCCGGCCGCGGCGTGCGGCTGCAGGCGGCGCCGTTTGCGGTGCAGCTCGGCATCGGCGCCGACGGCAGTTTCACGGCGCAGGCAGGGGAGCCGGCGGTGACGATCGGCGTCGATCCGGCATCGCTGCCGCAGGTGCTGCTCGACCCGAAGGCGGCGTTGCGCAATGTCAGGCTCGAAGGCGATGCCGAGTTCGCGCAGACGCTGTCGGGCGTGCTGCAGAAGCTGCGTCCGGAACCGGAGGAGGAGCTGTCGCGCTTCGTCGGCGATGCCGCCGCGGTGCGCATCGTCGGCCTGCTGCGGGCGGCGCTGGCCGGCGCCCGCGAGGCCGGCAGCCGGCTGGCGGCGCAGTCGGCGGACTACCTGGTGGCGGAAAACCCGATGCTGGTCGGGCGGCCGCAGATGGAGGCCTTCGCCGCCGACGTCGCCAGGCTGCGCGACGATGTCGACCGGCTGGCCAAGCGGATCGACCTGCTGGCCCGCGGGCCGGCAATTCCTTGATGCGCCTCGTCCGCCTCGTCCGCATCGTCTTCACCGTCTTTCGCTTCGGGCTGGACGAGATCGTCCTGTCCAGCCTGAAGAGCCCGTGGCTGCAGCGGCTGGTGCGCGTGGTCACCTTCGGCCGCAGCCTCGAAGAGCCGCGCGGCGTGCGGCTGCGCCGGGCGCTGGAAGACCTGGGGCCGATCTTCGTCAAGTTCGGCCAGGTGCTGTCGACCCGGCGCGACCTGCTGCCGGCCGATGTCGCCGACGAGCTGGCCCGGCTGCAGGACCGCGTGCCGCCGTTTGACTCCGCGCTGGCGGTGCGCGAGATCGAGCGCGGCCTCGGGCGCAGGCTCGAAGAGGTCTTCTCCAGCTTCGAGCGCGAGCCGGTGGCCAGCGCCTCGATCGCGCAGGTGCACTTCGCCGTACTGAAGGACGGCAAGCTCGCGGGGCGCGAGGTCGCGGTGAAGGTGCTCCGCCCGGGCATGCTGGCGGCGATCGACAAGGACCTCGGCCTGATGGAGACCGCCGCGGCGCTGGTGGAGAAGCTGTGGCGCGACGGCAAGCGGCTGCGCCCGCGCGAGGTGGTGGCCGAGTTCGACAAGTACCTGCACGACGAGCTCGACCTGATGCGCGAGGCGGCCAATGCCTCGCAGCTGCGGCGCAACTTCGAAGGCTCCCGCCTGCTGCGGATCCCGGAGATGTACTGGGACTACTGCCGCGGCAACGTCATCGTGATGGAGCGCATGCACGGCATCCCGGTGAGCCAGGTCGAGCGGCTGCGCGATGCCGGCGTCGACATCAAGAAGCTGTCGGCGACCGCGGTCGAGGTGTTCTTCACCCAGGCGCTGCGCGACGGTTTCTTCCACGCCGACATGCACCCGGGAAACATCTACGTCGGCGACCGCGGCGACGACTTCGGCCGCTGGATCGCGCTCGACTTCGGCATCGTCGGCACGCTGTCGGACAACGACAAGAACTACCTGGCGCAG
>CAYLZU010000117.1:0-7428 GCA_964388005.1 uncultured Burkholderiaceae bacterium | reverse complement strand
CTTCAACGTCGAGATCCAGCCGCAGCTGGTGCTGCTGCAGAAGACGCTGCTGAACATCGAGGGACTCGGCCGGCAGCTCGACCCCGACCTCGACCTGTGGACGACCGGCAAGCCCTTCCTCGAGCGCTGGATGCAGGACCAGCTTGGGTTCAAGCGGCTGGAGGAACGGCTGAAGGTCGAGGCGGCGCAGTGGACGCACCTGCTGCCGCAGCTGCCGCGGCTGCTGCACCAGGCGCTGTCGGACACGACGCGGCAGGAACGCACGCTTTCCGAGCTGCGAAGGCTGCGGCAGGAGGCCGAGAGGCGCAACCGGCTGCTGCTGATCGGCGCCACCGCGCTGGCGGCGCTGGCGATCATGGCGGCGTGGGCGTTTCTCGGCATACCGCTGCCCGGACGCTGACGCCCCTCGGCCGACCCGTGCTGCCCGGTCGCCATGCCCGAGCCCGCCGGGCCGCCCCAAAAGCGAAGCCTTCGCGCGTCGGCGAGAAGGTTGGTCGGAAAGTTCTTCTCCCGCGACCCGTCGCAGCCCGGCGTCTGGGACGAACCCTTCGCCGCTGGCTTCACGCCGTGGGAACCAACCGAGGCGCACCCTTCGCGGTGACGTCGGCGGAACTGCGCCGCCTGCTTGGCGCCGCGTTCGAGCCTGTCGCCGACGATGCCGTGCCCGCTTCGGAGCCGGCGCCGGTGTTCGCCGGCCGCGAGCGCTGGCAGGTCTGGCGGCGGCGATGAGGGTGGCTGCGTCGCGGCGGCGAGACGGCGGCGGCCGTTGCCGCGCGGCCGGTTTGGCGTCGCGACGGTGAAGCCTTATCGTCGGCCGCGTCCGCGCCGACGTCGCGCCTCCTGCTTCAGTTCCGCGCCATGACCCTGATCGGTTTCGTCGTCCTGTACCTGCTGTTGTCGGTGGCCATCGGCCTGTACGCCGCCACGCGGGTGAAGAACACCGCCGACTACGCGGTGGCCGGCCGCTCGCTGCCGCTCATCATGGTGGTGACGACCACCTTCGCCACCTGGTTCGGCTCGGAGACGGTGCTCGGCGTGCCGGCAAAGTTCATCGAGGGCGGCCTGGAATCGACGGTCGAAGACCCGTTCGGCGCCGCCTTCTGCCTGATCTTCGTCGGCATGTTCTTCGCGGCGAAGCTGTACCGGATGAACCTGCTGACCATCGGCGACTTCTACCGCCAGCGCTACGGCCGCGGCGTCGAGATCTTCAGCGCCGTGGTGATCGCGATCTCGTACCTCGGCTGGGTGGCGGCGCAGATCACGGCGCTCGGGCTGGTGTTTCACCTGCTGTCCGGCGAGGCGATCTCGACCGTGCAGGGCATGGCGATCGGCACCGTGGTGGTGCTCACCTACACCGTGTTCGGCGGCATGTGGTCGGTGGCGCTGAACGACTTCGTGCAGATGCTGATCATCATCGTCGGCCTGTCGCTGATCGCCTGGTTCGCGGCCGACCTCGCCGGCGGTGCGGACAAGGTGATGGCGCACGCCGCGGCGAAGGAGATGTTCAACTTCTTCCCCGAACCGACGCTGCACGCGTGGCTGTTCTGGCTGTCGGCGGCGGTGACGATCATGATCGGCTCGATCCCGCAGCAGGACGTCTTCCAGCGGGTGATGGCGGCCAACAGCGAGGACAACGCCGTGCGCGGGCCGATCATCGGCGGCGCCGCCTACCTCGCGTTTGCCGCGGTGCCGATGTTCATCGGCGTGGCCGCCTTCGTGGTGATGCCGGAGGTCGCCGCCGAGCTGCTGAAGGAAGACGCGCAAAAGATCCTGCCGACGCTGGTGATGGAACGGATGCCGATCTGGCTGCAGGTGCTGTTCTTCGGCGCCCTGCTCTCGGCGATCATGTCCACCGCCTCGGCCGCGCTGCTGGCGCCGACCACCACCTTCGTGCAGAACATCCTGAAGAACTTCACGCCGATGACCGACAAGGCCGAACTGCGCGCCATGCGCATCACGCTGGCGGTGTTCGCTGCCTGCGTGCTGGCCTACTCGATCCGCATGGAGGGCACGCCGATCTACGAGCTGGTGGCGATGGCCTACCAGTTTCCCGTGGTCGGCGCCTTCTGGCCGCTGGTCCTCGGCCTGTACTGGGAGCGCTCGACCACCCAGGGCGCGGTGTGGTCGATCGTGCTCGGCATGACGACCTGGGCGCTGCTGTCGCTCACGCCGCTTGGCGAGACCATTCCCTCGGTGCTGGCGGGGCTGATCATGGCCGGCATCGGCATGGTGGTCGGATCGCTGCTGCCGACGGCCGGCAACCGCGGCCATCACGAGCATCGGGCGCGCCACCGCCACCCGCATCCGCACCCCTGACGCCGCATGCCGGCGGCGGCGCGGCGACGGTTCGGAGTTCAGCCGCGGCTGGATGCGGTGACTTCGGCGGCAAGAGCGCCGAGGTCGGCGGCGTAGCCGCGCAGCTTCTTCTGGATCGACGCCCGTTGCGCCGGTGTGGCGCTGTTGACCAGTTGCGCCACCAGTTCGGCGTTGTCCTGCCGGCTGCGCCGCAGCTGCTCGCGCCGTTCGGGATCACGCGGTTCGGCGAGCTGGGCGAAGTAGTCACGGATCCAGGCGGTGGCGGTCTGCGGCGGCGGCTGCTCGGCGCGGATCCGTGCCATCACCGAGACCAGTTCACGGCTCCGGCGTTCCCGTTCGCTGATCCAGAAATCCTGTGCTCCGGGGCGGCGCTCGACCGCGGCGCGGATCGTCTCGCGCTGCGCCGGTGTCAGCCGGCCGAACCAGTCCTCGGCCTGCTCGACGTAGCGGTCGACGCGCTGCTGCTGCGACTCGGGCCCGGCGAAACGCACCAGCTCGCGCCGCGCCTTCGAGGTGTCGTTGGCCAGGCGTTCGGCCAGGCGGTCGATCTGCTCCGGCCTGAGCGTCAGCGCCAGCTGCGCGAGATCCGGCGCCGACTGCTCGCCGATGGCGGCCAGCGCCCGGTTGACGCCGGCGTTGAAGCCGAGCACGTCGGCGGCGGTGACCGGACCGGCGACTTTCGCCTGGGCGTCGTTCAGCAGCGCGATGTAGGCATCGAGCTGGGTGCTGCGGTGCCAGCGGTGCAGCGCGGCGATCCGCTCGCGCGCCAGTTTCTGCTGGTCGTCGTCGAGCTTCAGGTACGAGTCGAGCGAGTAGGCGAGCAGCGTGTCGGCGTTGTTGTAGCCGAGCTTCAGCTGCGAGCACGCCGCCAGCAGGATCGCGGCGCTGACCAGCACGAAGCGGCGCGCATGCTGGCCGAGGGCGGCGGAGGCGGCGAGCAAGCCGCCGCGCGCGGGGCCGGTGCTACGATCGATCGGCATCATCGGTGTCACGTCTTTCCACTCCCCAAACGCCCGCGATGAACATCGTCATCCTGGCCGCCGGCCAGGGCAAGCGGATGCGTTCGCGCTTGCCGAAGGTACTCCATTGCGTGGCCGGCCGGCCGATGCTTGCCCACGTGATCGCCACCGCGCAGTCGGTGGCCGCCGGCCGCGGCGGCCCGGCGCGGACCGTGGTCGTGATCGGTCACGGCGCCGATGCGGTGCGCACTGCGTTCTCTGACCGCGCCGACGTGGATTTTGTTCTGCAGGAGCCGCAGCTCGGTACCGGCCATGCGGTAATGCAGGCTGCACCGCGCCTCGACGATGCCTGGCCGACGCTGGTGCTGTACGGCGACGTGCCGCTGGTGCGCGCCGAGACGCTCACGCGCCTGCTCGACGGCGCCGGCGCCGGCGTGGCGATCCTGACCGTGCACCTCGCCGATCCCTCCGGCTATGGCCGCATCGTGCGCGACTGGCACGGCAACGTGCTGAAGATCGTCGAACAGAAGGACGCCTCGGACGAGGAGCGCCGGATCGACGAAGTCAACACCGGCATCCTGGTGGCGCCGACCGGCAGGCTGAAAGGCTGGCTGGCGCGGCTGTCGAACAGGAACGCGCAGCAGGAGTACTACCTGACCGACGTCGTCGCGCAGGCGGTGGCCGAGGGCGTGCGCGTGGCCGGCATCGCGGCGGCGGATGCCGGCGAGACGCTCGGCGTCAACAGCAAGGCGCAGCTGGCGCAGCTGGAGCGCATCGCCCAGGCGCGCGCCGCCGCCGCGGCGATGGAGGCCGGGGCGACGCTCGCCGACCCGGCGCGCTTCGACGTCCGCGGCGAACTCGCGGTGGGCAGCGATGTGTTCATCGACGTGAACTGCGTCTTCGAAGGCAAGGTGGCGCTGGCCGACGGCGTGCGCATCGGCCCCAACTGCGTGCTGCGCGACTGCTCGATCGGCGCCGGCACCGAGGTGCAGGCGTTCTGCCAGATCGAGGGGGCGACGATCGGCGAGAAGGCGCGCATCGGCCCGTTCGCGCGGTTGCGGCCGCAGACCACGCTCGCCGACGAGGTCCACATCGGCAACTTCGTCGAGGTCAAGAACTCGCAGCTGGCGCAGGCCAGCAAGGCGAACCACCTCTCCTACGTCGGCGACGCCACCGTCGGCCGCAACGTCAACATCGGCGCCGGCACCATCGTCGCCAACTACGACGGCGCCAACAAGCACCGCACGGTGATCGGCGACGACGCCCACACCGGCTCGAACTCGGTACTGGTGGCGCCGATCACGGTCGGCGCCGGCGCCACCGTCGGCGCCGGCTCGACCGTGACCCGCGAGGTGCCGGCCGGCAAGCTGACGGTGGCTCGCGCCAAGCAGGTGACCGTGCCGGGCTGGAAGCGGCCCGCGAAACAGAAAACCTAGCGAGAAACCGCGGCGCCGGCGCCGCGCCGGACATGCGGGCGGCGGCGCGCCACAGGGGCGCGATAGACGCTCGCCCCCGAGGCGTCCACGATGAGGGCGGCATCGGCGCCATGTCGATACGCGACGCGGGCGTCGGGCCGCGGCAATGCCCGAATCACCCTTTCGCCATCGCATGACCGGCTTCGCCGAACCGAAAATTCCGCTGGCGCTCGAATCGTCGCGGCTGCTGCTGCGGATGCCGCAGGAGGGCGATTGGCGCGCGCTGCACGAGTACTACGGCGACGCCGACAGCGTCCGCTACACGGTGGGCGCGGCGCACACCGAGGCGCAGACCTGGCGCACGCTGGCCGGGGTCGTCGGGCACTGGGCCTGGCGCGGCTACGGCCCGTACACGCTGATCGACAAGAACGAGGGCGGCGTGCTCGGCATCGCCGGCCTCTGGTATCCGAACGACTGGCCCGAGCCGGAGATCAAGTGGGCGCTGCTGCCCGGTGCGCGCGGCCGCGGTTATGCCTCCGAGGCGGCGCGCGCCGTGCGCGTGATGGCGCGTGAGCACCTGCCGGGCGTGCGCCTGATCAGCCTGATCGCCCTCGGCAACGAGGCATCGGTGCGGGTGGCGCAGGCGGCCGGGGCGTGGCTCGAGCGCGAGATCGACTTCCGCGGCGGTCGCGCCGCGATCTACCGCCACCCCGACTGAGAGGCTGCGCCGAAAGCGTCACCAGATCGAGACGCGCAGTCGATTTGCTCACGGCCTCTGACCGCGCCACGCTGCCAGGGCAAGCAGCAGCCAGCCGGCGAGGAACAGCACGCCGCCGAAGGGCGTCACGGCGCCGAAGCCGCGCAGGCCAGTCAGCGCGAGCGCGTACAGGCTGCCGCTGAACAGCACCGTGCCGGCGACGAAACACCAGCCGCTGGCGAGCGCGGCGCGACCCGGCCAGCGCGTCACCGCCCACGCCACGGCGAGCAGCGCCAGCGCATGAACCATCTGATAGCGGGCACCGGTGTCGAACACCGCCAGCAGGTCGGGCGCCAGCCGCGCCTTCAGCGCGTGCGCGCCGAAGGCGCCGGCGGCGACGGCGATGAAGCCGCTCGCGGCGCCGAGGACGAAGAACAGACGTTCGATCATCAACCTGTCCCGCAGGATCCCGGCGTCCGACTGTAGTGGGGCGGGGCCGGCCCGCATAATCGCCGCTCCTTCCGACGCTTTCGGTCCGCCAATCATGCCCGAGACCCGACACGGCATCCCGCCGGAGTTCCTCGACGCCGCCGACGAGTTCGTGCAGCTCGCCAACCGCATGACCGACAGCCGCGCCCGCGAGTGGGTCGCGGCGGCGATGATGTACGCGACGGCGCGGTTCAACGCCTTCGCCTGGCTGACGCGCGAGGACCGGCCCGACCAGTCGCTCGATGCGGCCGCCGCCTACTACCGGTCCGAGTTCGAGAAGATGCTGCGCGACAACGTCGATGAGCTGACGCCGCACTATCGCGCCGCGCCCGGCGCATCGAACTGAGCATTGTTCAGCGGCGGCGGCCGAACGGCGACTGGCCGCGCCAGTAGCGCAGCATCAGCCAGCCGCCCGCCATGCCGCCGAGGTGGGCGAAGTGGGCGATGCCGCTCTGCGCGCCGGTGAGTCCCAGGGTCAGTTCCAGCACCCCGAAGACCACCGCGAACCTCCACGCCGGCATCGGGATCGGCGGGATCAGCAGCACGATGGTCCGGTTGGGAAAGAGCATCGCGTAGCCGAGCAGCAGGCCGAACAGTCCGCCCGAGGCGCCCACGGTCGGATAAGGCGCCGGCGCGCCGGAGGCGACGACGAGCTGCACGGCGCCGGCCACCAGCACGCAGACGGCGTAGTACTGCAGCAGCCTTCGCGGACCCCACAGGCGTTCCAGTTCGGAGCCGAACATCCACAGCCCGTACATGTTGAACGCCAGGTGAAACAGGCCGCCGTGCAGCAGCGCGTAACTGGCGAGCTGCCACGGCGCGAAGCCGCTGCCGAGCGGCCACAGCGCGAACCACTCGAAGAGGCTGCCTTCACCGAGCAGCGCGATCGACGAGAAGGCGACGGTGGCCAGCAGCAGCAGTTGCGTCATCGATTGCATGGCGGGAGTTCGTCGCCGGAGGCGGCGTCGAAACGGGTCGGGGTGGGCAAGGGGTCGCGGCGGTGACGATTTGAGGCGCGGGGTGCCGATCGGTTCCTGCCCACCGGCATTGCGGCGAGAGGATACGGGGCCCTGCCGGCTGCCGAAGCCCGGTTCATCGGCAGCGGCTGCAACGCCGGCGGTCCGGCGCGCAACTTCGGTCGCAGGCCGTCGTTGCGAGCCGGGAGTCGGCGCGGTGCGTCGAGGATAATCGCTGCATGGACACGCCCGCTGTCGCCGAAGCCCGCAAGGATCTCGCCTGCGCGCTGCAGGCCGCGCACAAGCTGGGACTCGGCGAGGGCATCTGCAACCACTTCTCGTGCGCGGTGCCGGGGCGGCCGGGACACTTCCTGATCAACCCGCAGGGACTGCTGTGGAGCGAGATCGGTCCCGACGACCTGGTGGTGATCGACGCGCAGGGCAACAAGGTCGAGGGCCGGCACGAGGTCGAGCCGACGGCCTTTTTCATCCACGGCTGGATCCATCGCACGGTGCCCGAGGCCGCCTGCGTGCTGCACACCCACATGCCGTTCGCCACCGCGCTCGCCCTGCTGCAGGGCGGCCGGCTGGAGATG
>CAYLZU010000116.1:0-9053 GCA_964388005.1 uncultured Burkholderiaceae bacterium | reverse complement strand
GCAGCTTGACGTTGCGCACGTTGATGCCCATCGCCTTGGCGGCGATGTCGTCCTCGCGGATCGCCATCCAGGCGCGGCCGAGCCGCGAGTCCTGCAGCCGGATGCAGACGACGATGGTGACGATGGTCAGGATCAGGAACAGGTAGTAGTACAGGTACACCGACGGCAGCTTGACCAGCCCCAGGTCGAGCGTGCGCGCGAAGTTCACCCCGGCGACGCGCACCGGATCGATCAGCGTGATGCCCTGCGGGCCGTTGGTGAAGTTCAGCGGCGCGTTCAGGTTGTTGAGAAAGATGCGGATGATTTCGCCGAAGCCGAGGGTGACGATCGCCAGGTAGTCGCCGCGCAGCTTCAGCACCGGGTATCCGAGGATGACGCCGAAGAACGCCGCCAGCGACGCGCCGAGCGGGATCACCATCCAGATCGAGCTGTGGAAGCCCTGCGGGAACATCGCCGCCAGCGCCGGGAAGTTGCTGGTGAGGTGCGGCGAGGCGAGCAGCGCGTACATGTAGGCGCCGACGGCGTAGAAGGCGATGTAGCCGAGGTCGAGCAGGCCGGCGAAGCCGACCACGATGTTCAGGCCGAGCGCCAGCATCACGTACAGAGCCGCGAAGGCCAGCGCCCGCACCCAGGCGTTGCCGAACTGGCCGACGAAAAACGGCAGCGCCACCAGCACGGCGGCGATGACGAAGGTGGCGGCGATGGCGGCGCCGGGCTTGTCGCGCAGCGACGGGAAGAACAGCGTCACCACGCCGCGCTCACCGGCCTGCCTTCTCGCAGACGCTCGAAGGATTCGCGCCCGGGACCGCCCGGCGCACCGGACGGCCTTCGCGCATCGCGCTCGGGGATTCGCCCCTGGGGCGGCCCGCCGGGTTCAACTGCCGCTCGACGCGGCCGGGGTTTGACACAGGCTGTCTCATGCCCGGTCGGCGACGCGTTCGCCGAGCAGGCCACTCGGGCGCAGGATCAGCACCGCGCAAAGCACGATGAAGGCGAACACGTCCTGGTAGTGCGAGCCGAGCACGCCGCCGGTGGCCTGGCCGATGTAGCCGGCGCCGAGCGCCTCGATCAGGCCGAGCAGCAGGCCGCCGAGCATGGCGCCGGGGATGTTGCCGATACCGCCGAGCACCGCCGCGGTGAAGGCCTTCAGTCCCGGCATGAAGCCCATGTAGAAGTGCGCCACCGAGTAGGTGGCGGCGAGCATCACGCCGGCCACTGCGGCCAGCGAGGCACCGATGGCGAAGGTGATCATGATCACCATGTTCGGATCGACGCCCATCAGCCCGGCCACGCGCGGGTTCTCCGCCGTGGCGCGCATGGCGCGGCCGAGCTTGCTGCGGTTCACCAGGATCATCAGCCCGGCCATGATCAGCGCCGACAGGCCGATCACCACCAGCTTGGTCACCGTCACCGTGGCGCCGAAGATGTGGATCGGGTCGGACGGCAGCAGCGACGGAAAGGTCTTGTAGTTGCGGCCCCAGATCAGCATCGCCACCGTCTGCAGCACGATCGACACGCCGATGGCGGTGATCAGCGGCGCCAGCCTCGGGGCGCCGCGGAGAGGCCGGTAGGCGACGCGCTCGATGACGAGGCTGGTGACGACGCAGGTCGGGATCGCCACCAGCATGCCGGCGATCATCAGCAGCCAGCCCGAAAGGTCCGGGAACTGCGCCTGCAGCAGCAGGATGCTGGTCAGTGCCGTCAGCGCCCCGACCATCAGCACGTCGCCATGGGCGAAGTTGATCAGGTTCAGGATGCCGTAGACCATCGTGTAGCCGAGCGCGATCAGCGCATACAGGCTGCCGAGCACGAGCCCGTTGATGACCTGCTGGATGAAGGTGTCCATTGCGGCGGGTCCGGTGACGGCGCGGCCGGAGGGCCGGCGATGCAGGGCGCGATGCTAACAGGCCGGGTGCCGCCGACTTCGCGCGAAGGTCACGCTGCCGATTGGTCTAGCCGCGTGGTCGCGGCCGGTGCCGAGCGCGTGACGGCCCGGTTGCCGGCGCCTTCCGCGGCGAGCCCGTGCGCTCCGGCGCTCGGGCTCGTCGATCGGCTCTTGCAGTTCAAACGGGCGCCAGCGTCATCAGGCTGGCATTGCCGCCGGCGGCCGCCGTGTTGACGGTCAGTGTCTGCTCGACCACGAGCGCCTCCAGCGGGTAGTCGCCGTCGACCGGCGTCACCACGCGCACCCGCGCTCCGTCGCGCGCCGCCAGCGCCCGGCGCAGCGCCGGCGCGTGCGCCGGCGTTGCGAGAACGACGTCGGCGGCGGCGGATGCAGCGTCGGCCGTCGCGGTCACGCGAGCCTCGAGCGCCCGCGGCAGCCGAGCCAGCAGCGCACCGGCGCCGGCGGCACAGAGCAGGACACGGTTGCCGCTGGCCAGGGCAGCGGCCGCCTGCAGCAGCAGGTCGCCTTCGTCGTCGGCGACGCAAAGGGCCCGGCCGCGGGCGACGAACCGCAGCTGGTTCGACTCGCCGGTCGGCCCGGGAAGGGCGATCGTGCGCCCGAGCAGCGTGACCCTCGCCAGCGATGCGCAGCGGTCGGCCAGGGCGGCGAGTCCCTCGGCCGAGGCCCAGTCCTGCAGCGCGCGCAGTGCCGGCGTGGCGGCGGCGTCGGACTGCGGCATCGGCGCGGCGCGCGCGCTGCGGCGCAGCCGCGGCAGCATCAGCGGCCCGCCGGCCTTCGGACCGGTTCCGGACAGACCGAGGCCGCCGAAGGGCTGCACGCCGACGACGGCGCCGATCAGGTTGCGGTTGACGTAGAGGTTGCCGGCGCGGATGCGGGCGGTGACGAAGTCGATGGTCTCGTCGATGCGGCTGTGCACGCCGAAGGTCAGGCCGTAGCCGGTGGCGTTGATCGCCTCGATCAGCGCGCCGAGTTCCGGGCGCTGCCAGCGCAGCACGTGCAGCACCGGGCCGAAGACCTCGCCGTCGAGCGCGGCCAGCGACTCGATCTCGATGATGGTCGGCGCGACGAAGGTTCCCCGCGTGGCCTGCTCCGGCAACGGCAGCTGCTCGCAGTGGTGCGTGGCCCGCATCCGCGCGACGTGGGCCAGCAGACGCGCGCGCGCGTCCTCGTCGATCACCGGGCCGATGTCGGTCGCCAGTTCGGCCGGGTCGCCGATGGCGAGCTCGCGCAGGGCCCCGCGCAGCATCGCCATCACCTTGTCGGCGACATCGTCCTGCAGGCACAGCACGCGCAGCGCCGAGCAGCGCTGGCCGGCGCTGTCGAATGCCGAAGCGAGGACGTCGGCGACGACCTGTTCCGGCAGCGCGCTCGAGTCGACCACCATGGCGTTGATGCCGCCGGTCTCGGCGACCAGCACGATCTCCTCGTCGATCGAGCGCGGCGCGAGCTGGCGGTCGATCAGCGCCGCGACCTCGGTCGAGCCGGTGAAGAGCACTCCGCGAACGCGTGCATCGGCGACGAGCTGGCCGCCGACGCGGCCGTCGCCCGGCAGCAGCTGCAGCGCCGAGTGCGGCACGCCGGCCTCGAACATCAGCTGCACCGCGCGGGCGGCGATGAGCGGCGTCTGCTCGGCCGGCTTGGCAACGACGACATTGCCGGCGGCGAGCGCGGCCGAGACCTGGCCGACGAAGATGGCGAGCGGGAAATTCCACGGGCTGATGCAGGCGACCACGCCGAGGGCGCGGCCGTCGTCGTCGAAGCCCGGCCGCCGCAGCTCGGCGGCGTAGTAGCGGCAGAAGTCGACCGCCTCGCGCACCTCGCCGAGGGCGTTGGCCAGCGTCTTGCCGGCTTCATGCACCGCCAGCCACATCAGCTCGGCGCAGTGCGCTTCGAGCAGGTCGGCGCTGCGCTCGAGCAGCCGCGCCCGCTCGGCGGCCGCTGTCCGCGACCATTGCGTGGTCGCCCCCTGCGCGGCGGCGAGCGCCGCCTCGATGTCGGCGCGGCCGGCGTCCTGAACCTCGCCGATCACCTCGTCGCGCCGCGCCGGATTCCGGATCAGCCGGATCTCGCCGCCGCCGGCGCCGCCGGCGGCCAGCGCCGGCATGGCGCGCCAGGCGCGGCTGCGTGCCTGCGCGAACGCCCGTTGCAGCGCCTGCAGCGTCGGTTCGTCGTTCAGGTCGAGGCCGGCCGAGTTGCGCCGCGCCGGCGCGAACAGGTCGGCCGGCAGCGGGATGCGCGGATGCGGCGCGCCGCCGTGCGCGGCGGCCTGCTCGGCCGGGTCGCGCACCAGCTCGTCGATCGCGATCGACGGGTCGAGGATCTGGTTGACGAACGACGAGTTCGAGCCGTTCTCCAGCAGGCGCCGGACGAGGTAGGCGAGCAGCGTCTCGTGGCTGCCCACCGGCGCGTAGATGCGGCAGGCGACGTCGAGCTTGTCGGCCCCGAGGACCTGGTCGTACAGCGTCTCGCCCATGCCGTGCAGGCACTGGAACTCGTAGTGCGCGACGCCGCTTGCGGCGGCCATCTCGCGCACGGCGGCCAGGGTCAGCGCGTTGTGGGTGGCGAACTGTGGATAGACGACGTCGGCGGCGGCGAGCAGGCGCCGCGCGCAGGCCAGGTAGCAGACGTCGCTGTGCACCTTGCGCGTGAACACCGGGTAGCCCGCCTGACCCTCGACCTGCGCCCGCTTGATCTCGCTGTCCCAGTAGGCGCCCTTGACCAGCCGCACCGACAGCCGCCGGCCGCTGCTGCGGGCGAGCGCGATCACCCAGTCGATCACCGCCGGGCCGCGCTTCTGATAGGCCTGCACGACGACGCCGAGGCCGTTCCAGCCGCCGAGCGACGGGTCGATGGCGAGCGCCTCGATCAGGCCGAGCGACAGGTCGAGGCGTTCGCTCTCCTCGGCATCGATCGCCAGGCCCATGTCCTGTCGTTGCGCCAGCAGGGCGAGTTCCCGCAGCCGCGGCAGCAGTTCGGCGAGCACGCGGCCGCGCTGCGCGCGGCAGTAGCGCGGGTGCAGCGCCGAGAGCTTGACCGAGATGCCGGGGCCCGATTCCGGGCCGAGCCCGCCCGTGGTGGCGCCGATGGCGGCGATCGCGGCGGTATAGGCCTTGAAGTAGGCCTCGGCATCGGCGGCGGTGAGCGCCGCCTCGCCCAGCATGTCGAAGGTGTAGCGGTAGCCCTGCCGGCGCCGCTCGCGGGCATTGGCCAGCGCCTCGTCGATCGTCTGTCCGGTGACGAACTGCTGGCCGAGCAGGCGCATCGCCATGTCGACGCCCTTGCGGATCAGCGGCTCGCCGCCGCGCGCGATCAGCTGCGCCAGGGTGTTGCCCAGGCCCTCTTCGCTGTGAGTGGCGACCAGGTTGCCGGTGATCATCAGGCTCCAGGCGGCGGCATTGACGAACAGCGACCGGCTGCGGCCGAGGTGCGAACGCCAGTCGCCGCGGCTGACCTTGTCGCGGATCAGCGCGTCGGCGGTGGCCGCATCGGGAATGCGCAGCAGCGCCTCGGCCAGGCACATCAGCGCCACGCCTTCGGCGCCCGACAGCGAGAACTCGCGCATCAGCGCGTCGACGCCGCCGGAGCGGCTGCGCCGGGCGCGCAGGGTCTCGACCAGCCCCCGCGCCACCTCGCGGGCGGCAGCCAACCGTGGCGACGGCAGCGTCGCCTCGGCCAGCAGCGACCGGACGCATTGCGCCTCGTCGGCGCGAGTGGCGGCAGCGACCGAGCGGCGCAGTGCGGCGAGGCTCATCGGCGGGTCTCCCTGGCGCGGTTCGCGGCGGCCGCGCCGCCGTCCTGCGGTCATTCTAGGCAGGCGGAGGACTCCTGCCGCGTTCGGTGCGTGCAGCCGCGGCGGCCCTGGACCCGGGAACGAAAAACGGCACCCGAAGGTGCCGTCTTGCGTGGCGACGCGCGGCGATCAGCGCGAGGTCGAGATGTACTCGAGCTTGCCGCCCTTGACCTCGAACATCGAGATCGCGCCGTCCTTGATGTCGCCCTTCGCGTCGAAGGCGATCGTGCCGGTGACGCCGGGGTAGTTGGACTTGGCCACTTCCTCGACGATCTTGGCCTTGTCCGGGCCGCCGGCGCGCTTGATCGCCTCGGCGATCGCGTAGACGGCGTCGTAGCTGTACGGGGCGTAGATCTGCACGTCCTGGTTGAACTTGGCCTTGTACTTGGCGGTGAATTCCGCCCCCTTGGCCAGCTTCTCGACCGCCTCGCCGGCCATCGAGCAGATCATGCCCTCACCGGCGTCGCCGGCCAGCTTGATGAACTCCGGCGAGCACACGCCGTCGCCGGTCAGGTACTTGGCCTTGATGCCGAGCTGCTTCATCTGCTTGGCCATCGGGCCGGCGGTGGCGTCCATGCCGCCGTACATGACGACCTCGGGCTTGGCGGCGCGGATCTTGGTCAGGATGGCGTTGAAGTCGGTCGCCTTGTCGGTGGTGAACTCGCGGGCGACGACCTTCAGGCCCTTCTCCTTGGCGACGCGCTCGACCACGTCGGCCAGGCCCTGGCCGTAGGCGGTGCGGTCGTCGATGATGGCGATCGTCTTCGCCTTCAGTTCGCCGGCGGCGTAGTTGGCGAGCACCGCGCCCTGCTGGTTGTCGTTGGCGACGACGCGGAAGGCGGTCTTGAAGCCCTGTTCGGTGTACTTCGGGTTCGTCGCCGACGGCGAGATCTGCACGATGCTGGCGTCCGAGTAGATCTTCGAGGCCGGGATCGTGGTGCCGGAGTTCAGGTGACCGACCACGGCGACCACACCGGCATCGACCAGCTTCTGCGCCGCCAGCGTGCCTTCCTTCGGGTCGGCCTTGTCGTCTTCGGCGACCAGTTCGAGCGTGAAGGTCTTGTCGCCGACCTTGATGCCCCCGGCGGCATTGATTTCGTCGACCGCGAGGCGGGCGCCGTTTTCGTTGTCCTTGCCCAGGTGGGCGATGCCGCCGGTCAGCGGCGCGACGTGGCCGATCTTGATCACGACCGGCGGTGCCGCCACCGGCGCCGGCGCAGCGGCGGGTGCGGCCTTGACGGGTTCTTCCTTCTTGCCGCAGGCGGCGAGCGCAACGGCGGCCGCAATCGCCAGCGGGGCAATCCTCAACGCATAGTTCATTCCGTTCTCCTGACAGGAATCATTGGAGGGTGACCAGTCCACGCTGCCGCCGCTGTCGACGCACGGCACCCGGGGCGCGAAAGGCCGCAATTCTACTCATGCCGCCCATGCGGGCAAGCACGCACCTGTCCGCATGGGCGGGGGAGGTCGCAAGGTCTTATTCGGAAAGGCGGCGCCGTCCCGAAGCGGCGCCGGTGCGGCGAAAGCGCGCTGACGGGCCTATTTGACCGTCAGGACCCACTTGGCGAGCGTCAGCGCGTCGGCTTCGTTGACCTGCGGGTTGGCGGGCATCGGCACCTGGCCCCAGACGCCGGTGCCGCCTTCGCGGATCTTCTTCGCCAGTTTGCCGGCGGCATCCTTGTCGGCGGCGTACTTGGCGGCCACATCCTTGTACGACGGGCCGACCAGCTTCTTGTCCAACGCATGGCAGGCCATGCAGTTCTTGGCCTTGGCCAGTTCGGGGCTGGCGAGTGCAGCGCCGCTGCAAAGGGCGAGGACGGCGGCGACTGCCGCGGCGAGGGTCTTCATCGTGTGCTCCGTGGCGAATTCAGGACGGCAGGTGAAAATCGGGCGCCGGGAGTCTAACGGCAACCGATCGCCGGCCGTTGACCCCGCTTGGGCAGCGGCGATCCGAGGTCTATATTGGCCACGTCTTCCGGATCGACCCGAGCGGCCTTCCCATGTGGCTCGTCTATGTTGGCGTGGTTCTGCTGCTGTCCAAGCTGCTGGCGCTCGGGCCGCTGGCCGACCTGTCCTGGCTGTGGGTGCTGCTGCCGTTCATCCTCGCCCTCGTTTGGTGGGAGGTGTTCGAGCGCCGCCTCGGCCTGGACAAGAAGAAGGCGTTCGACGAGCTCGAGCAGGCGAAGAAGGACCGCATCGCCCGCGCGCTGGAGCGCGACAAGGTCAACCGGCCGCGCCGCTAGCGCGTGCGGACCGCCATCAGTCGAACAGCCTCTCGTCGGTGATTGCGCCGCGGCTCGCGGTCGAGGCCAGCCGCGCAAACTTCGCCAGCACGCCACGGGTGTAACGGGGCGCCGGCTGCGTCCAGGCGGCGCGGCGGCGGGCCAGCTCGGCGTCGTCGACGTTCAGCTGCAGCAGCAGCCGGTTCGAGTCGATGGTGATCGAATCGCCCTCCCGGACCAGCGCCAGGTTGCCGCCGACGTAGGCCTCCGGCGCGACGTGGCCGACCACCATGCCCCAGGTGCCGCCCGAGAAGCGGCCGTCGGTGATGAGGCCGACGCTCTCGCCCAGTCCCTTGCCGATGATCGCCGAGGTGGGGCTCAGCATCTCGCGCATGCCGGGGCCGCCCTTCGGCCCCTCGTAGCGGATCACGACCACGTCGCCGGGCTTGATGCGGTCGGCGAGGATCGCCTCCATCGCCGCGTCCTCGGAGTCGAACACCCGCGCCGGCCCGGTCATGGCCGGGTTCTTCAGACCGGTGATCTTGGCGACGCAGCCTTCCTGCGCCAGGTTGCCCTTCAGGATCGCCAGGTGCCCGTGCGGATACAGCGGCTTGCCGAACGGCCGGATGACGTCCTGGTCGGCCCGCGGTTCGGCCGGCACGTCCCTGAGCATCTCGGCCATGGTCCTGCCGGTGATCGTCATGCAGTCGCCGTGCAGCAGGCCATGTTCGAGCAGGATCTTCAGCACCTGCGGGATGCCGCCGGCCCGGTGCAGGTCGGTGGCGACGTAACGGCCCGAGGGTTTCAGGTCGCACAGCACCGGCACCTTGCGGCGGATGCGCTCGAAGTCGTCGATGGTCCACTCGATGCCGGCCGAGTGCGCGATCGCCAGGTAGTGCAGCACGGCATTGGTGCTGCCGCCGACGGCCATGATGAGGCTGACGGCGTTCTCGATCGACTTGCGGGTGATGATGCGCGACGGGCGCAGGTCGTTCTTCACCGCTTCGATCAGCACCCGCGCCGCCTCGGCGGTCGAGTCGACCTTCTCCTGGTCCGGATTGGCCTGCGTCGACGAATACAGCAGGCTCATGCCGAGCGCCTCGAACGACGAACTCATCGTGTTGGCGGTGTACAT
>CAYLZU010000115.1:0-9075 GCA_964388005.1 uncultured Burkholderiaceae bacterium | reverse complement strand
GGGTCGAGATCACCGGGCCGGTCGAGCGCAAGATGATCATCAATGCGCTGAACTCGAGCGCCGACGCCTACATGACCGACTTCGAGGACAGCAACGCGCCGAACTGGGACAACCAGATCACCGGCCAGATCAACCTCGTCGACGCCATCCGCCGCCGGATCACCCTGGAGCAGGGCGGCAAGACCTACCGGCTCAACGACAAGGTCGCCACCCTGGTGGTGCGGCCGCGCGGCTGGCACCTCGACGAGAAGCACGTGTTCGTCGACGGCGAACGCGTCTCCGGCGGCATCTTCGACTTCGCGCTGTACATGTTCCACAACGCCAGGGAACTGGTGGCGCGCGGCTCGGGGCCGTACTTCTACCTGCCGAAGATGGAGTCGCACCTCGAGGCACGGCTGTGGAACGACATCTTCGTCGCCACCCAGACGGAACTCGGCTTGCCGCAGGGCACGATCAAGGCGACGGTGCTGATCGAGACCATCCTCGCCGCCTTCGAGATGGACGAGATCCTGTACGAACTGCGCGAGCACTCGGCCGGGCTGAACGCCGGCCGCTGGGACTACATCTTCTCGTGCATCAAGAAGTTCAAGGTCGACCGCAACTTTTGCCTCGCCGATCGGGCCCGGGTGACGATGACGGCGCCGTTCATGCGGGCCTACGCGCTGCTGCTGCTGGCGACCTGCCACAGGCGGAACGCGCCGGCGATCGGCGGCATGAGCGCGCTGATCCCGATCAAGAACGATCCGGAAGCCAACGAGCGCGCGCTGGCCGGCGTGCGCGCCGACAAGGCGCGCGACGCCACCGACGGCTACGACGGCGGCTGGGTCGCGCACCCCGGTCTGGTGCCGATCGCGATGGAGGAGTTCGTCAAGGTGCTTGGCGAGCGCCCGAACCAGATCGACAAGCAGCGTCCCGATGTGAAGGTCGCCGCCGCCGACCTGCTGAACTTCCAGCCCGAGGCGCCGATCACCGAGGCCGGCCTGCGGATGAACATCAACGTCGGCATCCACTACCTGGGCTCGTGGCTGGCCGGCAACGGCTGCGTGCCGATCCACAACCTGATGGAGGACGCCGCCACCGCCGAGATCAGCCGCTCGCAGGTGTGGCAATGGATCCGCTCGCCGAAGGGGCTGCTCGACGACGGCCGCAAGGTCACCGCCGAGATGGTCCGCGCACTGATCCCCGAGGAGCTGGCGAAAGTGAAGGCGGTGGTCGGCGGCGAGGCGCGCAGCTACGACCGCGCGGCGCAGATCTTCGAGCAGATGAGCACGCAGGAGGCGTTCGCCGAGTTCCTGACCCTGCCGCTGTACGAGGAGATCGAGTAGCGTCAGCGGGACAGGACGACGCCGATCATCGCCGCGCTCAGGCAGGTCGAGAGCAGCCCGGCGGCGACCGACTTCAGCCCGAGTTCGGTCAGCTCGCTGCGGCGCTCGGCGGGAAGCATCGTCGACAGGCCGCCAAGCATGATGCCGAGGCTGCCGAAGTTGGCGAAGCCGCACATGGCGTAGACGAGCAGCAGCCGGCTGCGCGGCGACAGCGCCTCGGGCGGCAGCGCCGCCAGATCGAGGTAGGCGAGCAGTTCATTCAGCGCCACCTTCTTGCCGAGCAGCGCGCCGGCGGTCAGGCACTCGCTCCAGGGGATGCCGATCAGCCACGCCAGCGGCGCGAAGACCCAGCCGAGGAGACGTTCCAGCGTCAACGGCCCGCCGCTCACTGCGGGCAGCAACGCCAGCAGCATGTTCAGCAGCGCCACCAGGGCGACGAAGACGAGCAGCATGGCGACGATGGCGAGCAGCAGCTGCAGCCCCTCCAGCGTGCCGCGCGTCAGCGCGGCGACCCAGTTGGCGTCCTGTCGCGGCAGCACGATGGCATCGTCATCGATGCCGCCTGCCGCCGGCACGAGCAGCGCCGCCACGGCGACCGCCAGCGGCGTGGCAACGATCGAGGCGATGAGCAGGTGCGACAGCGCATCCCGGATCACCGGTCCGATCACGACCGCATAGAGGACCAGCACCGTGCCGGCGATGGTCGCCATGCCGCCGGTCATGACCATGAACAGTTCGCCGCGCGACAACCGGGCGAGGTACGGCCGGACGATCAGCGGGGCCTCGACCATGCCGACGAAGACGTTGGCGGCAGCCGAGACGCCGACGGCGCCGCCGATGCCGAGCGCCCGCCGCAAGACCCAGGCGAAGGCGAGCACGACCAGGGGCAGGATGCGCCAGTGGAACAGCAGCGCCGACAGGGCCGCGATCACCAGCACCAGCGGCAGGGCCTGGGTGGCGAGCACGAAGCCGGCGGCGGGATCGACGACCGCGAACGGCGCCGGCGCGCCGCCGATGTAGCCGAAGACGAACGAGGTGCCGGCACGCGTGGCGGCCGACAGCGTCTCGACGGCCGTGTTCAGCGACCGAAGGGCCTGCGCCAGCAGCGGCAGCTTCAGCGCCGCGAGCGCGACCAGCGCCGCGAGCGCAACGGCGGCCAGTACTGTCCGCCAGCGGACCGCGCGCCGGTCCTCCGACAGCAGCCAGGCGAGCGCGAGGAGGAGGGTGATGCCGAGGAGAGGCTGGACGGCGGTCACGGACGAGTTCATGGCCCGCCGCACTGTGCAGCATCCGTTGCGCTGCGGCAAGCCGGCTCGAGAACGGCGAAGTGGGCGGCCGATGGCGCGGCCGGTCCCCAGCGGCCATCGAGGGACGAGGTTGCCTGTCGCCGGACAGGAGACGGCCGGGTTAGTGCACTTGCTCGGTGAACAGCGGGGCGGCGGCGTCTAACATCGCTGCATCGATCCTTGCTGATGCGGGTATGGGCATGAAAGCCAATGATCTTCCGCTCGACATGCATTCGGCGTTCGAGCTGCAGCGCGCGGCCTTCGCAAGGCAGCCGCACTCCCAGTGGCCGGAGCGCCGAGACCGCCTGCAGCGGCTGCGCCGGCTCGTGGCCGACAACGAGGAGGAGATCGAACGCACGATCGACGCCGACTTCGGCGGCCGGCCGGCGACCGAAACCCAGATCGGTGAGATCTATCCGTCGCTGGCGGAGATCAACGGCGCCCTGCGCTCGGGCGAGAAGTGGATGCGGCCGGAGCGGGTCTGGGTGTCGAAGTGGTTCCTGCCGGCACGGGCCGAGATCCAGCCGCGGCCGCTCGGGGTCGTCGGCATCATCGTGCCGTGGAACTATCCGCTGTACATGGCGGTCGGGCCGATGGTGGGCGCCGTCGTCGCCGGCAATCGCGTGCTGGTGAAGATGTCGGAGTTCACGCCGCGCTTCTCGGCCCTGTTCAAGCGCCTCGTCGAGCGCTACTTCGCGCCCGAGGAAGCGGCCGTCGTCACCGGCGACGCAACGGTGGCGCAGGCATTCTCCGAACTGCCGTTCGACCATCTGCTGTTCACCGGCTCGACCGCCGTCGGGCGGCGCGTGATGGCGGCGGCGGCGGCCAATCTGACGCCGGTGACGCTCGAGCTCGGCGGCAAGTCGCCAACCGTGATCGCCCCGGACTATCCGGTCGAGCGCGCCGCGGCGCGGATCCTGGCCGGCAAGCTGCTCAATGCCGGGCAGACCTGCATCGCGCCCGACTACGTGCTGCTGCCGAAGGCGATGATCAAGCCGTTCGTGCGCGAGGCGCGGGCGCAGGCGCGACGGATGTATCCGGGCGGGTTGGGCAACCGCGACTACACCACGATCATCAACGAACGCCACTACACGCGGCTCACCGGTTACCTCGACCAGGCCAAGGAGGCCGGCGTTCGCATCGAGACGCTGTTCGACGGCCGCGCCCGCGACAACGCCGCCCGCCGGCTGTCGCCGGCGCTGCTGATCGATCCGCCGGCGGCGCTCGACCTGATGCGCGAGGAGATCTTCGGCCCGCTGCTGCCGCTGCTGCCGTACGACGAGGTCGAGGACGCGGTGGCGCACATCAACGCCCTGCCGAAGCCGCTGGCGCTGTACTGGTTCGACGACGACGAGAAGCGCACCACCTGGGCCCTGCACAACCTGCAGGCCGGCGGCGTGTGCGTCAACGAGACGCTGATGCACATCGCCCAGGAGGAGCTGCCGTTCGGCGGCATCGGCCCGTCGGGCATGGGCCATTATCACGGCCGCCACGGCTTCGAGACCTTCAGCAAGATGACGCCGGTGTTCCTGCAGTCGAAGCTGAACGGCATGGGGCTGTTCATGCCGCCGTACGGCCCGACGATGCGCCGGGTGCTGGAACTGATGAAGCGGTTCTGATCCGCCGCCGTCAGCCGAGCAGCGCCAGCGGCACGGTCGGCACCAGTTCCCCGTCGGCGTAGGCATCCTGCGGGCCGAGCGCAACCAGCGCATCGGCGTCGGTGACGGTGCGCAACATCGCCGAACCCTGTTCGCGCAGCGGCGCGACCCGCAGCTCGCCGGCATGGTCGCGAATCAGGGTCGCCCGGCGATAGTCGATGCGGCCGGGGCGGACGCGGGCGGCGCCGGCAAGCGGCAGCGGCACGTGCAGCGGCACCGCGGCGCGTGCGCCGGCCAACCTGATCAGCAACGGCCGCACCAGCAGGTGGAACACCACGTAGGCGGCGACGGCGTTGCCAGGAAGCCCGAACAGCGTCAGCGCCGTGCCCTCGCCGGCGATGCGGGTGAACGCCAGGCCGCGGCCGGGGCGGATGGCGAGCGGGACGAAGCGCACGCCGGCGGCCGCGCGGACGACGTCGGCATCGCCCTGCGCCGCGCCGCCGCTGGCGACCAGCGCATCGAGGCCGAGGTCCGTGGCGCGGGCCAGGGCCGAGGCAAACGCCGGCGGCGTGTCGCCACAGATGCCGAGATCGTGCACCTCGAACGCCAACCGCGCGAGCGCGGCGCGCAGCAGTGGCCGGTTGGCGTCGAAGCTGTGGCCGGGAGCGAGGTGCCGAGGCGGGTCCGACAGCTCGTCGCCGGTGGAAAGGACGCCGACGCGAAGGCGCCGGCGCACCGCCAGCGTCGACGCGCCCACGCCGGCGGCGAGTCCGACGTCGGCGTCGCGCAGCTGCCGACCGGCGGCGATCGCGACGGCGCCGCCGCGGATGTGCTCGCCCCGGCGCCGGATGTTGGCGCCGCGCGGCGGCACGGTCCGCACCCGGACCGTGGCGGCCTCCGCCTCGACGTCTTCGAGCATTACCACGGTGTCGGCGCCGGCGGGCACCGGAGCCCCGGTCATGATGCGGACGCAGGTCCCGGTCCGCACTTCGCCGTCGAACGGATGTCCGGCGTAGGCGCGGCCGATCTCATGCAGCCAGTGGCCGGATTGCAGATCGTCGATCCGCAGCGCGTAGCCGTCCATCGCCGAGCTGTCGAAGGCCGGCAGGTCGACCGCCGAGGCGACATCCTCGGCGAGCACGCGGCCGCAGGCGGAGCCGGCGTCGATGATCTCGGACTGCGCCACCGGCGTCAGCGCCGCGGCCAGTTCCTCGAAGGCCTGCGCCAGCGACCGTTCGCTGCCGCTCGCAGGTCGTCCTTGGCCCGGCGCGCTTGTCTGTTGTCCTCCTTGCTGCGCGCTCACGGTGCTGCCCCGCCGATGCCGTCCGAGCGATCGGCGTCGCCGGTGCGGTGGTGCGACGCGGGCGTAACGATCAGCGTCCGTCCTGGCGCGGCTTGCCGCTTCATTGCCCGCGCAGTTCCCGCAGGGTGTTGAAGTTGGCGAAACTCTCCGCCAGCAGGAACAGCGCCGGCGCCGCTCCGATGCCCCGCAGCCAGGCTTCCACCCGCCGCTCGCCGTGCGCTAGCGCTCCTGCCAGATCATCGGCGAGGTCGACGTGCAGCAGACAGAACACCGGCTGGATCGTGTCTCCCACATAGGCCACCGCCGCGCGCGCGCCCGCCAGGGCCTCGACCAGATGCGTCACCAGGTCGGCGGGAAGAAACGGGGCGTCACAGGGCGCGGTGGCGATCCACGGTGTCGTCGCCGCGCGCAGTCCGGCGAGCATGCCCGCAAGGGGGCCGGGAAACGGCTCGAGCCCCTCCTCGGCGTCGAGCAGCACCGGGTAGCCGAAGGCGCGGTAGCGATCGAGGTTGCGGTTGGCGCTGATCAGCATCGGTCCGACCTGCGGCCGCAGCCGTTCGATCACCCGCTCGACCAGCGTCCGGCCCTCGACCTCGACCAGCCCCTTGTCGACGCCGCCCATCCGCGTGCCGCGGCCGCCGGCCAGCACCAGCCCGGTGATCTCGTGCTGCAGCGGCGTGTCCATACGCGCCTCGCCGCTCAGCCGCCGATGTACGACATCTCGATCTTGCGCAGACCGGCGGTGGCTTCGCCGCGCAGCTCCGAGTAGCGGTCCTCGCGGCCGCGCCATATGCGGCCGATGGCATCGCTGATCTGCGCATCGCCGTCGCCGTCGCGCAGCAGCCGGCGCAGGTCGTAGCCGGCGCCGGCGAACAGGCACAGGTACAGCCTGCCCTCGGTCGACAGCCGCGCCCGCGTGCAGCCGCGGCAGAAGGCCTGGGTCACGCTCGAGATGACGCCGATCTCGCCGCCGCCGTCGCGATAACGCCAGCGCTCGGCGACCTCGCCGGGGTAGTTGGGTCCGACCGGTTCGAGCGGCAGCTCGGCGTCGATTCGGCGGACCACCTCCGCCGACGGCACCACGTCGTCGAGGCGCCAGCCGTTCGAGCTGCCGACATCCATGAACTCGATGAAGCGCACGATGTGGCCGCTGCCGCGGAAGTGGCGCGCCATGGCGACGATCTCGTGGTCGTTGACGCCGCGCCGGACCACCATGTTGACCTTGATCGGCGCCAGCCCGGCCGCGTCGGCGGCGTCGATGCCCGCCAGGACGTCGGCGACCGGAAAGTCGACGTCATTCATGCGCCGGAACACCGCATCGTCGAGGCCATCGAGGCTGACGGTGACGCGCTTGAGGCCGGCATCGGCGAGGCCCTTCGCCTTGCGCGCCAGGATCGAGCCGTTGGTGGTCAACGTCAGGTCGAGCGGCTGCCCGTCGCGCGTCCGGAGCGCCGCCAGCATCGAAACCAGGGTCTCGATGCCCTTGCGCAGCAGCGGCTCGCCGCCGGTGAGGCGGACCTTCTCGACCCCGTGGTCGATGAAGATGCGCGCCAGCCGCGTGATCTCCTCGAAGGTCAGCAGTTCGGCGTGCGGCAGGAAGCGGTAGTCGCGGTCGAACACCTCCTTCGGCATGCAATAGGTGCAGCGGAAGTTGCAGCGGTCGGTCACCGAGATGCGCAGGTCGCGCAGCGGCCGGCCGAGCCGGTCGGCGACGTGCCCGTCGGCGGCCGCGCCCGCTCCGGCGGGCACGCGCAGCGCCGCGCGCGCATCGAGGACGGGAATGATCCGGTCGGTCATCGAGTGCTGCCTTTGCCGCCCATGTTAGCGGCGAGCGGTGCCGCCGACGGCCATGGCGGCGACACGGCCATCGGCCGGCGGCGGACGGCGGACGCCGCCGCGCCGCCCGAGCATCGCCGCGGCCGGTGAGGTGGCGTCGGCCTTACTGCGGCGCGGCGCCGGCGCGCCGGGTCTCCACCTGCACCAGCGGCCCGACGTCGGGCGGCGGCAGCACCGGCCGTTCGCGAGGGGCACGGACCGGCGGAACCTCACCGGCGAACTTCGCCAGCACGTCGGCGAGCTTCGACGGCTCGGTCTGCACCAGCGTCAGCCCTGCCTGCTCCAGGATCGGTCGCAACTCGTCGATCGACATCGGCGAAGGCGCGACCGGCGGCGGCACGACGATCGGCCGGGCGGCAACGATCGGTTCCGGGATCAGCCGTGCCGACACCGGCGCCGCCGGCGGCAGCGGCGCCTCGGCGGTGGTCGCGAGCCTGTCGTGCTCTTCCTCGCGTTGCTCCGGAAGCGGCGCCGGAGCACTGGACCGCGCTTCGGCGGTCACCACGGCCTCGGTCGCCTGGCCGATGACGCCGGCCCCGGCTTCCCCGGCAACCTCCGGCGCGGTCCCGGCCGCGATGGTGGCATCGCGTCCTTCCCCTTCACCGCGGCCGCCCCGGCCGCGGCGGCGACGACCGCGGCGGCGGCGTCGCTCATCGGCCGCCGCTGCGTCGTCCTGAACCGCCTGCAGGCCCTGGGCGGCGGCTGCCATCGGCGCCGTGGCTGCCGTGGCCATCGCCTCCGCGGCGGCCTCGGCGGCCGGTTGCGCTGGCGTTCACCGCCATCGCGCCGTTCCTCCGAAGGTGCCGATTCGGGCGCTGCTTTCTGCCGGCCGGCCTCCTGCTGAGGACGGCCCGTCCGGGCATCGCGCGCCGGCCCGGATTCGCGCTCCCGGCGGTCGCCGCGGTCGCGATGTTCGCCGCGGCCGCCGCGCCGATCACGACCGCGCTCACCGCCGCGCTCGGGGCGCTCGGGACGCGGCGGCCTGCTCGCCTCGGCCACCGCCGCCGGCGCGGCGGCGACGACGATCTGCTCCGGTTCGGTCCGGCCGGTGACCAGATTCCACAGCTTCGCGAGGAACGAGGGCTTGGGCGGCGCGATCGCCATCGGCACCGCCGGCGGCGCCGCCGTCGGCGCCGGCGCCGGGGCCGGAGCGGCGACCGGGGCGGGCGTCTCGTGCACGATGCCGCGCACGACAGCCTCCTGCCTGGTGCGCGCCTTTTCGGCCGCCGCCGCCGAGGCGGCGTAGGGAGTGTCGATCGTCGGCGACTCGGCGCGCTCGTAGCTCGCCCGGGCCTGGTCGAGGCGCTCGTCGTCGTGGCGCAGGCGCTCGATCTTGTAGTGCGGTGTCTCCAGGTGCTTGTTCGGGATCAGGACGATCGACACCCGCATGCGCGCCTCGAGCTTGGCGATGTCGGCGCGCTTCTCGTTGAGCAGGTAGGTGGCGGCCTCGACCGGGACCTGGGCATGGACGGCGGCGGTGTTCTCCTTCATCGCCTCCTCCTGGATGATGCGCAGGATGTGCAGCGCCGAGCTTTCGGTGTCGCGGATCACGCCGACGCCGTTGCAGCGCGGGCAGGTGATGTGGCTGCCCTCCGACAGCGACGGGCGCAGCCGCTGCCGCGACAGCTCCATCAGCCCGAAGCGCGAGATCTTGCCCATCTGCACGCGGGCGCGGTCGTAGTGCAGCGCCTCCTTCAGCTTGTTCTCGACCGCGCGCTGGTTCTTCG
>CAYLZU010000114.1:0-9251 GCA_964388005.1 uncultured Burkholderiaceae bacterium | reverse complement strand
GAGATCGGCCAGCCTCGTGATCGGCGCCGCGCTCTCGCCGGTTTTCGCCCGCGCCGACTCGGCCAGCGCCGCCTGCACCGCGTGCAGCACCAACTGGTGCACGGCCGACGAGTCGCGCAGCCGCACCTCGATCTTGGTCGGATGCACGTTGACGTCGACCCGCGTCGGATCGATCGCCAGGCCGAGGCAGTACACCGGCTGCGAGGCGCCGTGCAGCACGTCGGCATAGGCGGCGCGCACCGCGTGCGCCAGCACCTTGTCGCGGACGAAACGGCCGTTGACAAAGAAGTACTGGGCATCGGCGCGGCTGCGCGCCACCGACGGCAGTCCGACCCAGCCTTCGAGTTCGATTCCCGGCGCCCGGGCGAAGACGCGACGCTGCGCGGCGGCGAAGTTCTCCGGCATCAGCTGCCGCACCCGCTCGCCGGAGCCGCCGGCGGCCAGCCGCAGCACCGCCCGGCCCTCGTGCCAGACGTCGAATGCGACCGCCGGGTGGGCGGCGGCGATGCGCTGCACCTGGGTCACGCAGTGCGCCAGTTCGGTGCTCTCGGCGCGCAGGAACCTGCGCCGCGCCGGGGTGCGGAAAAAGAGGTCGGCGACCTCGACCCGCGTGCCGCGCGGCGCTGCCGCCGGCTCGACGCCGCCCTCGGCGGCGTCGATGCGCCAGGCGCTTTCGGCGACCGCCGTGCGCGAGGTGATGGCGACCGCCGCGACGGAGGCGATCGATGCCAGCGCCTCGCCGCGAAAACCCAGCGTGCCGACCGCCTCGAGGTCGGCCAACGACGCGATCTTGCTGGTGGCATGGCGGGCCAGCGCCAGCGGCAGCTCGTCACGGTCGATGCCGGCGCCGTCGTCGGTGACGACGATCCGGCGCACGCCGCCGCCGTCGAGCCGCACCTCGATGCGCGTGGCGCCGGCATCGAGCGCGTTCTCGACCAGTTCCTTGACCACCGATGCCGGCCGCTCGATGACCTCGCCGGCGGCGATCTGGCTGACCAGCAGGTCCGGCAGCGGCCGGATCGGCGGGCGGATGAATGCGGCGGCGGACGACACCGCGCGGATTATCGCCGCTCGCCCGCGCGGATGACCGGGAAAGCCTCAGGTCCGGCAGGCGGTCGCGGCGAAGGATCCCGCGCGTATGATCGGCCGCATCCCAGGAGCCGCTCGCCGCGAGGCCGGACTCGCGCGAGCGGCTCTTTTTCGTGCCCGCTGCGCGGTCTCAAGCCCACCGATGGAAGGCGTCAACTGGTCGGACCTGTTCACGGCGATGGACCGGTTCCTGCTCGCCATGGTCGACCGCAACGTGCTGCTGGTCTACGTGGTGCTGTTCGCGATCTTCTTCTCCGAGACCGGGCTGGTGTTCATGACCTTCCTGCCCGGCGACTCGCTGCTGTTCGTCGCCGGCGCGGTGGCGGCGCAGGAGGCGGGACTGCACGTCGGCGTGCTGATGGCGGTGATCACCCTCGGCGCCATCCTCGGCAACACGCTGAACTACCACATCGGGTCCTGGCTGGGGCGCAGGGTCTACGACGGCACGATCCGCTGGATCGATCCGGTGGCATTGAAGAAGACGCACGACTTCTACGAGCGCCACGGCGGCAAGACGCTGGTGGTCGCCCGGTTCGTGCCGATCGTGCGCTCGTTCGCGCCGCTGGTGGCCGGCGCCTCGGGCATGGAGATCCACAGGTTCCAGCTCGCCAACGTCGCCGGCGCCGCCCTGTGGGTGGTGTCGCTGGTCGGCGGCGGCTACCTGTTCGGCCAGGTGCCGCTGGTGCGCGACAACCTCGGCATCATCCTGGTGGTGGGCATCGGCGCCGTGCTCGGACCGCTGGCGCTGGCGGCGGCGTGGCGCGGGTTCAGGCGGCTCGCCGGCGGCCGGAGCACGATTCCCGTGGAGTCGGTCCGGCGGACCGCGGCCGCGCCTTCGAGCACGGAGCCACGTTAGCGGAGTGCCGCGCCGGCGCCAACGGGCGGCCCCGTTGGGAGGCCTCTGGTCCATTCGATTCGCGGGATGCAGGACCTCGCGGAGCGGACTCGGGTGCCGCTTCAGCGCCGCCGCTTGCCCGAACAGCGGCGGATCGTGTCGACGTCGGCCCGGCGGGAGCGAGTGCAACTCAGAACACCGCATGGTCGCCGCGCTCGGGGGCAACGGCGCCGCTCACCAGCGCCCTGTAGTGGTCGAACAGCGTCCGGGTTCCCGTCGACGGCGTGGCGGCGGCGTCGTAGCGGCCGGTTTCGGGGTCGAGGACCAGCATCGACTCGGTGGCGTAGTAGCGCCCGATGCGCGCGAATTCGGCCTTGTCGGCCAGCCTGGGAACCACGCGTCCGGCGCCATCCAGCACGCCGATGATGGCGTCGAGCAACGCCACCGGCACCTGCCTGAAGCGCGGCCTTCGTCCGAGCAGCGCGAAGAGATGCTCGCCCTGTTGCCGCGGCGTGATCGCTTCGCCCGGTCCGCCGATGGGCAGCACGCGGTTGCGGCGGCCCGGGTCGTCGAGGCAGACGACGATGTAGTCGGCAAGATCGTCGTCTGCGATGGGCTTGCAGGACGTCAACGTGCCGTCGCCGAACAGCAGGAACGGCTTGCCCCGCTTCACCCGCTCGACCTGCCCGGAAAGCGACTTGAAGTATGCCGTCGGCCGCACGATCGAATAGGTGAGACCGGAGTCGGCCAGCACCCGCTCGAACGCCAGCTTGGCCTGCTGAAAGGCGAGCAGCGGCTTCTGCACGCAGATCGCCGACAGCAGCACGACCTGGGCGACGCCGGCATCGCATGCCGCCTCCAGGGCATGCACGTGCGCCTGGTGATCGATGGCCCACGCGTCCCTGGGCGCGCCGGTACGCGAGGCCAGGCACGACACCAGGGCGTCGAAGCGCTCGCCCCGGAAGCCGTCGCGCGCCAGCGATGCCGGTTCGGTGACGTCGCCGAGCCGGACCTCCGCGCCGGCGAGCAGTCGTTGGCTGTCCCGCGGCGACAAGGCGCCGCCGAACCCGGCACGCGGTCGGACCAGGCACACCACGTCGTGGCCGCGCCGCACCAGCGCGCGCACCGTGGCCTGGCCGATGGTCCCGGTGGCGCCGAGGACGAACACGCGCCGCGGCTGCGGGGAACGCGGCGCCGCGGCCGGACCCGCAGCTGCGCGGTCAGCCGCCATGCGTCGCTTCGGCGCCGCGCCGGCGCCGCGTGACCGGTCGTGGTCCCGGCAAGGTCGGCTCGTCGAGGCCGGCCGCCATTCAGTCGCGGAAGTTCTCGAAGCTCAGCGGCACGTCCTTGACGTTGGCGCGCACCAGCGCGATGCACTCCTGCAGCAGGTCGCGCTTGGCGCCCGACACACGCACCGCATCGCCCTGGATGCTGGCCGTGACCTTGAGTTTCGCCTCCTTGATCATCTGCACGATGCGCTTGGCGAGGACCGACTCGATGCCGCTCCTGACCTTGAAGACCTGTTTCACCTTGTCGCCGCCGATCTTCTCGACCCTGCCGCTGAGGTCGACGAAGCGCAGGTCGACATTGCGTTTGGCGAGCTTGCCCAGCAGCAGGTCGCGCACCTGCCCGAGCTGGAACTCGCTGTCGGCGAAGGCCGTCAGTTCGAGATCCTTGTGCTCGAGGCGCGCATCCGTGCCCTTGAAGTCGAAGCGGGTGGCGATTTCCTTGCTGGCCTGGTCGGTGGCGTTGCGCAGTTCCACCAGGTTGGGCTTGCAGACGATGTCGAAGGACGGCATGGGCGGCTCGGCGGCGAAACGGATCGACTGCGGGCCACGATACGCGCGAAAGCCAGCCACCGCGGCTGCATCGGACACGCCGATGCGTCGCGGCGGCGAGGCTTGTTCAGCCGATCACGCTGCGCGCCGCCGGCGGGTGCCTGGCCAGGTGGCGCCTGATGCCGTCGAGCATCGCCGCCGCCAGGCGTTCCTGGTAGGCGTCGTCGGTCAGCCGCCGTTCCTCGTCGGGATTGGAGATGAACGCGGTCTCGACCAGGATCGACGGGATGTCAGGCGCCCGCAGCACGGCAAAACCCGCCTGCTCGACCTCCCGCTTGTGCAGCGTGTTGACGCGTTCCAGTTCGCGCAGCACGGCGGCGCCGAAGCGCAGGCTGTCCTTGATCTGCGCCGTGGTCGACAGGTCGAGCAGCACCTGCGCGATCTGCCGGTCGTGACCGCCGAGATTGATTCCACCGATCAGGTCGGCGTCGTTCTCGCGCTGCGCCATCCACGCCGCGGCGGTGCTGCTGGCGCCGCGCTCGGACAGCGCGAACACCGACGAGCCGCGGGCGTCCGGCCGCACCCAGGCGTCGGCGTGGATCGACACGAAAAAGTCCGCCTGCACCCGCCGCGCCTTGGCCACCCGCTCGCGCAGCGGCACGAAGTAGTCGCCGTCGCGGGTCAGCAGCACCCGCATGTTGCGTTCGCCGTCGATCAGCCGCGCCAGCCGCTGGGCGATGGTCAGCGTCACGTCCTTCTCCAGCGTGCCGCGGGCGCCGATGGCGCCCGGGTCCTCGCCACCATGGCCGGGGTCGACCGCGATCGTCAGCAGCCGGTCGACCACCGGCGCCGCAGGCGGCCGCTCGCGCGGCGCCCGACGCTGCTGCTCGTCGAACCTCTGGATCTCGCGCAGCAGCGCCATCTCGTCGCGGCGCTCGGCCTCGGGCAGCCGCGCCTCGTGTTCGCGCAGCAGCACCAGCAGCGGGTCGGGCGGGTTCAGCGGCCGCAGGTCGAGCACCAGGCGGTGCCGGTACGGCCCCACCGGGGCGAGGGCGAACACCTCGGGACGGATGTCCTCCTTCACTTCGATCACCAGCCGCACCACGCGCGGCCGGTTCTGGCCGACCCGCACCCGCGCGATGTACGGATCGTCGGCGGCGACGCGGCCGACGACCTCGCGCAGCCGCGGCGTCAGTGCCATGTCCTCGAGGTCGACCACCAGCCGCAGCGGCGGTGTGTCGCGGACCATGAAGTGGCTGAAGGCGACCGGTGCATCGTGTTCGAGCGTCACCCGCGTGTAGTCGGCGGCCGGCCACAGGCGCACGTCGACGAGATTGGCGCCGTGGGCCTGTCGCCACGGCCACAGCATCAGCGGCAGCGAGCCGCCGGCGGCGAGCAGACGCCGCCGCGGCCGGATCACCCGACCCGCTGCTTCATCTCCGCCGCGATCCGTTGCAGACATGCTGTTCCGAGTTCACTTGCCGCCGCCACGGTGGCGTGCCGTCCGTTTCCCTCGACCCGCATCGTCACGCACAGGTCGCCCGGCGGCAGGTATCCGTCGGCCTTCTCCGGCCACTCGACCAGGCACACCGCGGCCTCGCCGAACATCTCGCGAAAGCCCGCGAGCGCGAATTCCTGCGGGTCGGCGAGACGATAAAAATCAAAGTGATAAAAGTTTAAGCTCGAAACAACATAAGGTTCAACCAGCGTAAACGTGGGACTTCTGACCGGGCCGTCGACGCCGAGCGCCCGCAGGGCCGCGCGCACCAGCGAGGTCTTGCCGGCGCCGAGGTCGCCCGACAGCAGCACCACCAGGCCATGCTCGCGCACGCCGTCGATCTCGGCGACGATGGCATGCGCCAGCGCCGCGCCGAGGCGCGCGGTCGCGCTCTCGTCGGCGAGCGCAAACTCGATCGGCGGCGCAGTCATGGGGCAACGCACGGTGGGCGATGGTGACGTCAGTGCAGCGGCAGGATAACGGCGGCATCGCCGCTGCCGACCTCGCGGCCCTTGCCGGCGACATCCGCCGCTGGGGCGCCGAACTCGGCTTTGCCGAGGTGGGCATCAGCGCCGGCGACACCGGCGAGGCCAGCGCTCGGCTGCGGGCGTGGCTGGCGGCGGGCCGGCACGGCGACATGGGGTACATGGCGAGGCACGCGAGCCTTCGCGCCGATCCGCGCCGGCTGCTGCCGGCGGCGGCGGCGGCCGACTCGCTGCGCGTGATCAGCGCCCGCATGGACTACCGGCCGCGCGGCGACGAGGCCTGCTGGATCGATCGCGAGTGGCGGCGCGTCGGCGACGGCGAGGCGGCGGTGGTGTCGATCTACGCCCGCGGCCGCGACTATCACAAGGTGCTGCGGGCGCGATTGCAGCGGCTTGCGCAACGCATCGGGCAGGCGGTGCCGGCGGCGCACTTCCGCGTCTGCACCGACAGCGCGCCGGTGTTCGAGGTCGAGTTCGCGCGTGCCGCCGGCATCGGCTGGCGCGGCAAGCACACGCTGCTGCTGGCGCAGGATGCGGGATCGACGTTCTTCCTCGGCGAGATCGTCACCGACCTGCCGCTGCCGGTCGATGCGCCCGCGGCCGAGCGCTGCGGCACCTGCACCCGCTGCATCGACGTCTGCCCGACGCGGGCGATCGTCGCCCCGTACGAACTCGACGCGAGGCGCTGCATCTCGTACCTGACGATCGAGCACGAGGGATCGATTCCCGAGGAACTGCGGCCGCTCGTCGGCAACCGCGTCTACGGCTGCGACGACTGCCAGCTGGCCTGCCCGTGGAACAAGTTCGCGCGCCCGGCGCAGCTGCCGGACTTCGACGTCCGCCACGGGCTCGACCGGGCAACGCTGATCGGGCTGTTTGCGTGGAGCGAAAGCGAGTTCCGTGACCGCCATGCCGGCAGCGCCATCCTGCGCATCGGCCACGAGCGGTGGCTGCGCAACATCGCCGTCGGGCTGGGCAACGCGCCGAAATCGACGGCGGTGATCGCGGCGCTGCGCGCTCGCGCCGGCTCGCCCTCGGCGCTGGTGCGGGAGCACGTCGGCTGGGCGCTGGCGCGCCACGGCGAGCGCGCCTGAGGCCATGGCCGCGGTCAGAACAGCCGCCACGCCAGCGCCACCCACAGCGGCAGCGTCAGCATCGACGCCACCGTCTGCGCGGTGATGAGGAAGCTCACCGCAGTGCCGTCGAAGCCCATGCGCGTGGCCAGCACATAGGCGCTGGTGGCGGTCGGCAGCGCCGCGAAGAGGACCGCGATCCGCCCCTGCGCCAGCGCCAGCGCCAGCAGCAGCGCCAGCGCCAGCACCACGGCGGGGAACAGCAGCAGCTTGACGGCGGAGAACCAGCCGAGCAGCACCCGGTGCGAGGCCGCGCCGGCAAGGCTCAGCGCCGCGCCGACGCACACCAGCCCGAGCGCGAGGCTCGCCTGCCCCAGCCGGCCCAACGCGTGGGCGGCGAACTGCGGCAACTGCAGGCCGAGCGCATTCGCCGCCAGGCCGCCGACGGTGGCGAGGATCAGCGGATTGCGGACCAGTTCGCGCGCCAGGCCGACGTCGCTGTGCCGGGCCATCGTCGAGACCGCGATCAGGTTGGCGAGCGGGATGCACACCGCGAAGATCAGCGCGATCTGCGCCACTCCGCCGCTTCCGGCGAGCGACTGCGCCAGCGCCAGGCCGAGGTAGGAGTTGTAGCGGTAGGCGGTCTGCGCGCACGGGGCGAGGAAGGACGCCGGGATCTTCTGCGGCAGCAGCCGCGCCGCGAAACCGAGCGCCGCCGCAGAGAACAGCCCGCCGACGGCGGCAACCAGCAGCTTGCCGTCGGCGGCCAGCGAGTACTGGGTGGCGACGATCGAGTTGAACAGCAGCGCCGGGAAGAGCACGTAGTAGACGAGCCGCTCCAGGCCGATCCAGAAGCTGCGGTCATAGCCGAAGCGATGAAACAGGATGAAGCCGAGCACGATCAACGCGAAGTCGGGCAGGATCAGCGCGGCGTTGGCGAACATGGGCGCGTCGGGGCGGGTCGATGGCCGCGTGCGCGGCGAGGCGCGCCGATTGTGCCCGGTTGAGCCGCCGCGGCCGCAGCCTATAATCCGCGCCTTCGCTGCTGTAGCTCAGTTGGTAGAGCAACTGATTCGTCGGTGGTTCGAGTCCACTCAGCAGCACCAAGCCTCCGATTCGTCGCCGCTTTTCGACGCTGACCGGACCAACGCCGACCGTTGGTATTACCGGAGCAAGCGATGAGAGCGACAGTTGGTCAGCCGACACCCCAAGGTCGGCAGGAAACCGTTGGTCAAGTGGTGGACTTCCCGCCGCCGCAAGACCGAAACAGCCTGACCGTAGGTCAGTTGGCGGCCGCCTATGCCGTCGCCTACCGAGGTCGGGATCACGCCAAGCTCGCCCGAGTGGACTGGTGGTCGTCCAAGCTCGGCGACGTGCGGATCGTCGATCTCGACGCCGATCGCATCGCCGATCTGCTCGACGCCTACGCCGACGAGCCGGTGCTGCGCTTCAAGGGTCGGGACGCGGCCGGCAACAAGGTGCTGAAGGCGCACGGCCGGCGCAAGCCGGCGACCATCAACCGGATGAAGTCCACCCTTGGCAGCCTGATCCAGTTCGCCAAGGATCGCCGCCTGCTGCCGCGCAGCTTCGCATCCCCCTTGCGGGATGTTCCCGGACTCGCGGAGAACAACGCCAAGACCCGCTACTTGACCCTCGACGAGCAGGACAAGCTCTTGAAGGTCGCGCGGCTGTCGTCCTGGCGGCGGATGCACCTGTTCATCCTGATGGCGCTGCACACCGGCGCAAGAAAGCAGGAACTGCTGAACCTGACCGGCGCCGACCTCGACCTCGATGAGCGGGTCGCCTAGGTCCACCGCACGAAGACCGGCCGGCCGAAGGTGCTGGTGTTGACGCCGGCGGTTGTGGACGAGATCAAGCGTGTCGGCGTGCCGAAGTCGGATCAACTGCTGTTCCCGTCGAAGCGGCAGACCAATCCGCCGCGTCCGTTCGAGGTGCAGAAGGTGTTCGCCAAGGTCGTCAGCGATGCCGGTCTGGTGACGAAGGACAAGCCGGACCCGGTGACGATCCACACCCTGCGGCATTCCTTTGCCTCGACGCTGGCGCAGCGTGGTGTCTCGCTCGTCGCCATCGCCGATGCGCTCGGCCACAGCAGCGCGGCGACGGTCACGATGCGCTACTCGCACCTGTCGGTGGACTCCCGCCGCCGGATGATCGACGAGGCGTTCGGATGATCGCCTTCAGCAAGCGTGACCGCGCCGAGATCGATCGCATCCTCCGCGATCCCGGCGACAAGGTGGTCGCCGCGCTGGCGGAAATGCGCGACTACGCGCGCCACCGCGCGGCCGAGCGTCGTCAGAAGGAGAAGGAAGGCCGGCAGCAGGCCGCGAAGGTCGTTGCCGCCGGCCGGCGGTTCCTCGACGCCTTGGCACTCGTTGACCCGATCGGCGGAGCGAAGCCGTTCGACATCGGAGGAAATCAGCCGGGGCAATGTCCCAAACGTCCCCAACATCCCCAAGCCGGCGAGCCGACCGG
>CAYLZU010000113.1:5300-9260 GCA_964388005.1 uncultured Burkholderiaceae bacterium | reverse complement strand
AAGCGGGCGGCGGCTTCGCGAAGCCTGACGGTCGCCTCGCGCCGGCGGGCCGCGTCGTCGTCGTTCAGCGCCTGGAACCTGAGCGAGTACAGGTCGCCGACCACCGCCGAGGCAGCGGCCAGATTGTCGAGGGTCTCGAGCTCGAAGCGCGCCGCGTCGGCTGCTGCCTGCGCCCCGCGCACCCGCGCCCGGGCCACCAGCAGGGCGTCGGTGGCGGCATTCGGATTGGCCTCCAGGCGACGCAGTGCATCGGTGGCGGCGGCGAGTTCGCGGTCCTGCCGGGCCGACGCCTCGCCGGCCTTCAGCCGCGCGGCGCGCAGCCGTTCCCCACGCTGCGTCTCGGCTCGCCGGACCTGAGCCAGATCGTCCTCGGAAAAGCGCGCCTGGCTCGACGCCACCTTCAGCTGCCTCTCGGCCAGCCGCAGCCGCTCCTGTTCGAGCGCCGTCTGCTCGTCGACCAGCTCGATGCCGAGCTGGGACAGCGCCAGCAAAGCGGCGGCAGCGGCCGAGGCCCACTCGGCCATCTGCAGCTGCGCCTGCAGCGGCGCCTGCCTGTCGTCCTTGGCCAGCGACAGCGCCTCACGCGCCCGCCGCAGCGCCGCCTCGCTGCGCCGCGCCTGCGCCAGGGCCCGCTCCTTCTCCTGCTCGGCGATCGCCCGTTGCGCGGTCAGCGCGCTGACCGTGGTGCGGATCGAGTCGACCGACTCCTGCAGGCTGTCGACCAGCAGCTGCGAGTACGGCGGCGGCTCCGGGAAGCTCTTCCACTCCGCGGCCAGCTTCTCCGCCTCCCGCCGCGCGGTGCGCACCGACTGCTGCTCGTCGAGCGCGCGCAACTGGCCCTCGACGGCCACCGCGAGCTGGGTCAGCGTGTTTCGCGCCACCGACAGGTCTTCGTCGGCCAGGCTCGCGGCCGGCGTCTCGGCCGCGAGGCGCTCGCGCTCGGCGCGAACCTCGTCGAGTTGCGCCAGCAGCCGCGCCTTTCGCTGCTCCAAAGTCTCCGGCTGGGCCGCCGAAGCGTCGGACTTTGGCGCCGGCTGGGTGGTGGACGGCAGGCCCGGGATCTGGCCGCGGGCGAGTGGCGGGTCGAAACCCGCGCAGGCGATCAGCGCCAGCACGCCGAGCACGAAAGTCGCGATGTCGCGCCAGGCCATCGACGAGTTCCGCGCCTTCCACGTCACCGGCTCATCCATCCTTGCCCGCGCCGGCCAACCCCGTATTTCCCGCGGATCGGCCCTCGTCGCCGCCCCCGGGCAGCGCCCGCGAGGATGCGTCTAAGGCGCCAGCCGCCACTGGCCGTCGTCCCGGCACATCGTGTACACGCCCGAGGCCTCGAGCCTGCGGTGGCGGTTGACGACGCGCAGGTCGCGGCACGGCCGGCCGCCGCGATCGAAGGCGCGCTGCGGCGTGACTTCGCCGGACGACGCGGTCTTGCCGTTGGCCCACCGCACCGGCGCGCCGAGCTTCGCCGAGGCCAGCGCCTGTTCGACGGCGCTGTTCATCAGCTTCAGATCCTCCTCGTCGAACCGGCTCAATGGCGTCTCGGCGAGAAAGCCGAGACCGGCAGCGGCGGCGGCGCCGCTGCCGGCGATCAAGGCGGCGGCGACCATGCGCTTCGACAGCAGCATCATCGAATTCTCCCGCGCCCCGGGGCGGTGGCTGTCGCCGGACCCGCTACCGCGCCGCCAGCGGCGAGACGACGCCGTTGTCGACACGCACCCTGTCGCCAGGCCGGAAGTTGGGCCGCTGGGTCACGGTCACCATCCGGTTGATGCCGTCGTCGAAGCGGATGTTGACGTCCCACACCGCTTCGGCACCGTGTTTGTCGGCGATGGCATTGCCGGCCATCGCGCCGCCGACCGCGCCGACAGTGGTGGCGATGGTCTGGCCGGTGCCGCCGCCGACCAGGCTGCCGAGCGCGCCGCCCACCAGCGCGCCGCCGACCGTGGCGGCGACGTTCGTGCCCGTGGGCGTGCGCTTCGATTCCTGGATCGACTGCACGACGCCGCTGCCGCTCACGCCCGGCGGCGGCGTGGCGGCGCAGCCGGCGAGCAGCGCGGCGATGAACGCGAGCAGCGTTCCCAGATGTCCGAGGCGTGACGACATGGTCCTACTCCGTCAGAGCGTTCAGCAGATACATCGACAGCAGCAGCGGCCCCGGCTTGCCGAGGCGGCCGAACCAGCGGTCGTAGATCTCGACGATGCCCTGGCCGGCGTACAACTGCGCCAGCGCCCGGTTGACCAGCAGGCGGAAGTCGGGATCGCGGCGCATCATCAGCCCGTACGGCTCGAGCGAGAAGTCCTCCTGCATCAGCGACAGCACGTTGCCGCCGCCGGCGCCGAGGCCGACGCCGAGCAGCACGATGCGGTCGCCGGCGAAGGCATCGATGCGCTTGTCCATCACCGCCGCGGCGCCGTCGCGCTCGTCCTTGACGTTGACGACGCGGGCGTCGATCAGCCGCTCCTTGAGCGCCGCCCGCAGGCGCGTCTCGGTGGTCGTGTTGGCGAGCACGCCGACCGTCTTTCCGGCGAGATCGGCGAGCCGCTGCGGCCCGCCTTCGGCCCGCACCAGCATGCTGCCGCCCTCGACGAAGATCAGGTTGGAGAAGTCGACCTGCTGCTGGCGGCCGAGGGTGACCGTGGTCACGCCGCACTCCAGGTCGACGGCGCCGCCTGTCACCTGGGCAATGCGGTTCTCCGGCGTCACCGCCACCCACTTCACGTCGAGCCTGGTGATGTTCAGCGTCCGCTCGACCGCGGCGGCGATGCGCCGGCACAGGTCGACCGAGTAGCCGGACGGCTGGCCGCTGCCGTCGCGGAACGAGAACGGCACCGCGTCGGCGCGGTATCCGAAGGTGATGCTCCTGCTGTCGGCGATCTTCTTCAGCGTGCCGGTCGTCTGCGCCGCCGCCGGCAGCGCCAGCGCCGCGGCGGCCAGCGCCAGCAGCCATCGATGCAACTTCATCATGGATCTCCTCCCGGGATGGGCCGGCGCGCTCAGGCGGCGCGCTGGCGAACGGTCATGTGCGCTTCCGGCACCGGGTAGCCGGCGGCGCCGAAAGTCTCGGTGATCACGCGGTTGGTGTCGAAGTAGACCTGCCAGTAGTGATCGGTGTGAGTGTACGGGCGCACCGCCAGCACCGGCCCGCGCTCGTTGAAGTCGATGATCTCCACCACCGGCTCCGGCGCCTTCTGCACGTTGGGAATCGCCGCCAGCGCGGTCTTCAGGCGGGCGATCGCGTCCTGCGGATCGACCGTGTGCGCCAGCTGCGCCAGGCGGTCGACGCGCCGGTAGGCGCTGGCCGAGTAGTTGAAGATCGTGTCACCGAAGATCTTGTTGTTGCCGACGAAGGTGCTGACGTTGTCCGGCGTCAGGATGGTGCTGGCGAACAGGCCGATCTCGGTGACCGTGCCCTCGACGCCGCCGACCTTGACGTAGTCGCCGACCTTGAACGGCCGCAGCACGATCAGGAAGGCGCCGGCGGCGAAGTTGGCGAGCAGCCCGGCCCACGCCGCGCCGATGGCGATGCCGGCCGCCGCCAGCAGCGCCGCGAACGACGTCGTCTCGACCCCGAAGTAGCCGAGGATGGCGACGACCAGGATGATGTTCAGGGTGACGGTGACGATGTTGCCGACGTAGCGCAGGATGGTCGGGTCGACCTGCTGCCGCGTCAGCGCCGCCGAGACCATGCGCACCGCCATGCCGATCAGATACCGGCCGATGATCCAGACCGCGATGGCGCCGGCGACCTTCAGGCCGAAGGCGGTGAGCTGCGTGGTCACGGTCTCGGCAATCTGTTCCCAGTTCACGTTCATTCTGTCCTCGTCGTCATTGGATTCGCGCGCCGCAGGGCCTGCGGCAGATGGCGCCGCCGATTGCCCAGGGCAGTCCGGCGGCCGAGGGAGCGGACGATACGCGAACCGCCGTGACCGTCTCCATCGCCGATCCGCGGCCGGCGGCGG
>CAYLZU010000113.1:0-5200 GCA_964388005.1 uncultured Burkholderiaceae bacterium | reverse complement strand
CGGGGGGGCGCGGCGCCGCTCCGTAAAATGCACGCCATGACAGTGTCACGAATCGACGTCGTCTATCGCCTGCGGGTCGAGCCGGAACAGGCGGCGCACCGGGCCCGGCTGCTGGCGGTCGAGCAGAGCATCGAGATGCCGCCGGAGGCCGTCGGCGACCGCCGCGTGCTCGACGAGGTGCTGGCCAGCGTCGAGCGGGTCGAACCGCAGGCCGACGGCTCCAGCCTCGCCCACCTGCGCTTCGCCAGCGAAACCGTCTGCGAGGACGCCGGCCAGCTGATGAACGTGCTGTTCGGCAACTGCTCGCTGCAGCCGGAGGTCGAGCTCGTCGACCTCGACCTGCCGGCGGCGCTGGCGCGCAGCTTCGGCGGTCCGAACCTCGGCGTCGAGGGACTGCGCCGGCTGACCGGAGTGCAGGGCCGGCCGCTGACCTGCACCGCGCTGAAGCCCGTCGGCGCCACGGTCGAGCAGATGGCAGGTCTGGCCCGCACCTTCGCGCGGGCGGGAATCGACGTCATCAAGGACGATCACGGCTGGGCCAACCAGCGCAGCGCGCCCTTCGCGCAACGGGTCGCCGCCTGCCAGCACGAGGTGAACGCGGCGAACGCAAGGTCCGGACGGCGCACGCTCTACGCGCCGAGCCTGTTCGGCACCCAGTCGCAGATGCGGCGGCAGGTCGAACTGGCGCGCGGGCACGGCGTGGCGGCATTCCTTCTCGCGCCGATGGTCTGCGGCGTGGCCACGCTGTGCGCGCTGAAGCGCGAACATCCCGAGGTCGCCTTCATCGCCCATCCTGCCCTCGGCGGCGTGGCGCGCATCGCGCCGCCGGCGCTGCTCGGCAAGCTGTTCCGCCTGTTCGGCGCCGACGCGGTGATCTTTCCCAACCACGGCGGCCGCTTCACCTACCCGGCCGACGTGTGCCAGGCCATCGCCCGTCACAACCGCGCCGCCTGGCACGGGCTGCGCGCGACGCTGCCGGTGCCCGCCGGCGGCATGTCGGTCGAACGTGTGCCGGAGCTGAAGCGCGAGTACGGCGCCGACAGCATGCTGCTGATCGGCGGCTCGCTGCTGATCGCACGCGAGCGCCTGGCCGAACGCAGCCTCGCCTTCGTCGAGGCGGTGGCGGCGGCGGACGACGTCGCGGTGCAGTAGAGGGAAGGCATGAGTTCCGTGCGCCGTTTCGCGCCCACCGCCTCGGGCGACTTCGGCTGGAACGACGTCGAGCGACTCCGCTACAAGGACGAAGGCAGCGCCCCGTTCCGCGACATCACGCGCCAGGTGCTGTTCGCGCCGCCGGACCAGGACTGCGAGCTGCGCTACTTCGAGATCGCCCCGGGCGGCTATTCGACCCTGGAGCGGCACCAGCACACTCACGCGGTGATGATCCTGCGCGGCCGCGGCACGGTGCGGCTCGGAGAAACCGACCAGCCGGTCGGCGCGCACGACCTGGTGACGATCGATCCGATGACCTGGCACCAGTTCCGCGCCGACGCCGGAGCCGCGCTCGGCTTCCTGTGCCTGGTGAGCCGGACCCGCGACCGGCCGCAGTTGCCGGCCGATGAGGACCTGGCGCGGCTTCGGATCCGTTAGCCGAAGCGGCGGCAGCCCGGGGCGCCCCGGGGCGTGCCCGCAGCCGCCGTTCGATACGCTCGCCGCGCTTCGCCGGCCGCGCCGGCGGTCACCGGATGCCGCATCCTTGCGAGGAAACCAAGACGTGAACCCCCGCGACCTCGGTTATCGGCTGCGGCTGGTCGCCGCCGGTCTGTTTCTGCTCGCCGTCTTCATGCAGGCGGCGCAAGCCGCCGACCGGCCGCGGGTCGGCCTGGTGCTCGGCGGCGGCGGCGCCCGCGGCGCGGCGCACATCGGTGTGCTCGAAGTGCTCGAGCGCCTGCGGGTTCCGGTCGACTGCGTCGCCGGCACCAGCATGGGGGCGCTGATCGCCGGCGCCTGGGCGGCGGGCATCGCGCCGGCGCAGATGCGGCAGGAGATGGCGCGCGCCAACTGGGCCGACATGTTCCAGGACAACCCCGAGTTCTCCGAGCTGAGCTACCGCAACAAGCGGCTGTCGCAGCGCTTCCTGCCGGGATCCGAGCTCGGCGTCACCGACGACGGTCTGCGGGCGCCGCCGGGGGTGGTGCTGGGGCAGAAGATCAAGCTGTTCTTCAACTCGCTGGTGCACGCCAACCTCGGCGAGCGCGAGATGCAGCAGCTGGCGCTGCCGCTGTCGATCATCGCCACCGACATCGGCACCGGCGAGCGGGTGGTGTTCCGCGACGGCAGCCTGACCAGCGCCATGCGCGCCAGCATGTCGGTGCCGGGACTGCTGGCGCCGGTCGAGTACCGCGGCCGCAAGCTGGTCGACGGCGGCCTGGTCGACAACGTGCCGGTCCGCGAAGTGCGCGAACGCTGCGGCGCCGAGGTGGTGATCGCGGTCAACGTCGGTTCGCCGCTGCTCAAGCCCGAGGAGGTCGGCTCGCTGCTGTCGGTCTCGGCGCAGATGGTCAACATCCTCACCGAACAGAACGTGACCCAGTCGCTCGCGACGCTCGGGCCTGGCGACATCGTCATCAGGCCCGATCTCGACGGCATCGGCGCCGCCGACTTCGAGCGCCACCGCGAGACCGCCGACCGCGGACTGGCGGCGGCGGAGGCCATGGCCGCGAGACTGCAGACGCTGGCGGTCGAGCCGGCGCAGTACGCGCGGTGGTGGAGCCGCATCGCCGCCCGCGAACGGCCGCAGCCCCGGGTCGACGAGATCGAGATCGCCGGCCTTGCTCGCGTCAATCCGGAGGCGGTGCAGGCGCACCTCCGGCAGCAGGAGGGCGAACCCCTCGACCCCGTGAAGCTGGAGCAGGACCTGCTGCGCACCTTCGGCGACGGCTGGTACGAAGGCGTCGACTACACGCTGCTGTCGACCCGGGAACGCAACATCCTGCGCGTGACGCCGCTGGAGAAGGGCTGGGGACCGGACTATCTGCGCTTCGGCGTCAACCTCGAGGTCGCCGACCAGGGCGCGACCTTCGACCTGCGCGTCGGCTACCAGCGGACGTGGATCAACCGCCTCGGAGCCGAACTGCTGCTGGTCGGGCAGGTCGGCAGCACGATGGGCGCCGGCGCCGAGTTCTACCAGCCGCTCGATCCGGCGCAGCGGTTCTTCGTCGAGCCGGTGCTCGGCGTCCAGCGCCGGATCATCGGCATCTACCAGGACGACCTGAAGTTCGCCGAGTACCGGATCGGCATGCGGGCGGCGGAGGTCGCCTTCGGCAGCAACCTCGGCCGGCTCGGACAGGCGCGGCTGGGCTGGCAGGAAAAGCAGCTCGACGTCTCGCTCGAAACCGGCCTGCCCTTCTTCCCGACCGGCACCATCCGCTACGGCGGCGCGTTCGTCGGCGTCGATCTCGACCGGCTCAACCGCCTGTACTTCCCGAGCGAGGGCTGGGCGACGCGGCTGCGCTTCTTCTCGGACTCGGACCACGATTTCAGCCGCCTCGATGCATCGGCCGAAGCCGCGCACACGGTCGGCCGCTATGTGCTCGGCGCCGAAGTCGCGTACACCGGTTCGCCCAGCGGCAAGCTGCCGTTTTTCGACGCCAGCTCGCTCGGCGGCTTTCTGAACATGTCGGCCTTCGCCAAGGGACAGCTGCTCGGCGACGACGTCACCTACGCCCAGCTGCGGGCGGAACGGATCATCGGCACCTTCCCGATCGGGCTGCGCGGCGACCTGCGGCTCGGCCTCGCCCTCGAAGCGGCGAAGCGCGGCGTGGCCTACACCGAGACGCGGCGCACCGGCTGGCTGAACTCGGCCACGCTCTACGTCGGCGGCGAGACGCCGCTCGGGCCGGCGTACCTCGGCTATGGCTACTCGACCAGCGGCGTGTGGAACGCCTACTTCTTCCTCGGCACGCCGTAGCTCGCGCCTGCATCGGCCCTCCGCCGGGGCTACGGCCCGGAAGGCGGCGTTTCGGACCCGGCCGCCGACGGCTGGTCGGCCTCGGCGATCCACTCCTGGAGCAGCTTGTAGGCCACCGCCAGCAGCACCGGGCCGACGAAGATGCCCACCAGGCCGAAGGCGATCAGGCCGCCGATGACGCCGGCGAGGATCAGCAGCAGCGGCAGGTCGGCGCCGCGCTTGATCAGGATCGGGCGCAGGAAGTTGTCCATGGTGCCGACGATCGCGGTCCAGATCGCCAGGAAGATGCCCCACCCGGTGTCGCCGGTCCAGAACACCCAGATCACCGCCGGCAGCAGCACCAGGGTCGGGCCGAGCTGGGCGATGCACAGCATGAACATCAGGGCCGTGAGCAGACCGGCGAGCGGCACCCCGGCGATGGCCAGGCCGATGCCGCCGAGCACCGACTGCACGATGGCGGTGACGCCGACGCCGAGCGCCACGGCGCGGATCGCCTGGCCGGCAAGCACGATCGCGTTCTCGCCGCGTTCGCCGGCCAGGCGGCGGCCGAATCGCCGCACCGAGATCGCCGCGCCTTCGCCGCTGGAGTACATCAGCCCCGCCAGCACCACGGTCAGCAGGAACTGCACGACGAGAAAACCGGCGCCGCCGACCTCGCTGACGAACCAGCGGACGATGTCGTTGGCGTAGGGCGCAAGCCGCGCGATCAGCCCCTCGGCGCCGGAAGCCAGCGCCTGTTCCCACATCGCCGTGATCCTGCCGCCGACGACCGGAATCTTCTGCAGGAACTCGGGCGGCGGCGACATCCGCAGCTCCGCGAGGTCCCTGCCCCAGGCGATCAGGCGGTCGGCCTCGATCACGATGGTGCCGATCGCCAAAGTGAGCGGCACGACGAACATCAGCATCAGCGCCGAGGTCATGACCGTGGCGGCAAGCCAGCGCCGCCCCCACAGCCGCGCCTGCAACCACAGCAGCATCGGCCAACTGGCCACCACGACCATCGTGGCCCAGATCACCGCGCCGAGAAACGGCCGCAGGATCCACAGCGAGCCGAGGATCAGCAGGCCGATCGACAGCACCGCAAGCGTGATGCGGGTGAGGTCCTGGCGGGCGAGGGTCACGGCAGGGGGCTCCATTCAGGAGGCGCAGCGTAGCGCGGCGGCGGCAGCCGCCGCCGGGCGATCGGCGAGGATCACCTGGGAAGAACGGAGCCGCCCATCATGTACACGTCGACCGCGCGCGCGCATTGGCGACCTTCGCCTGCGCGCGCGGCCGCGCGCGCTCGTCCAT
>CAYLZU010000112.1:0-9372 GCA_964388005.1 uncultured Burkholderiaceae bacterium | reverse complement strand
GGTGCTGATGGACGAGATCGGCCGCGGCACGTCGACCTTCGACGGCATGGCGCTCGCCGCCGCGATCGCCCGCGCGCTGGCCGAGACCAACCGCTGCCTGACGCTGTTCGCCACCCATTACTTCGAGCTGACGCAGCTGGCGCAGTGGCTGCCCGAGGTCGCCAACGTGCACGTGGCAGCGGCGCAGGCGCGGGGCAAGGTGGTGTTCCTGCACGAGGTGCGCGAAGGGCCGGCGAGCCAGAGCTACGGCCTCGCGGTGGCGCAACTGGCCGGCGTGCCGCCGGAGGTGGTGCGCCGCGCGCGCACGCTGCTGGCGCAGCTGGAGGAGCGCGCCGCCGGCCAGCAGCCGCAGCTGGATCTGTTCGCCGGCGATGCCGCGTCGGTGGCGGAGGAGGTGGCGGTCGAACCGGCGGCCGACGAGCTGCGCGACAGGCTGGCGGCGGTCGACGTCGATGCCCTCAGCCCGCGCGAGGCGCTGGCGCTGCTGTACGAGCTGAAGTCGCTGGCCGGGCGCTGATCAATGGGCCCTGTCCGCGGCCGGCCGGTGCAGGTCCTGCGGCTCGACCACGCGCAGGAACTCCGGCGGCCGCGGTCGTTCGGCGGCGGCGAGTTCCTCCTCGCTCGCCCGCTCGACCCTGCGCACGGTGAGTTCGAAACGCAGCGCCCAGCCGGCCAGCGGGTGGTTGCCGTCGAGCACGGCCATGCCCTCGGCGACGTCGGTCACGGTGTAGATGCGGCCGTCGGGCTGACCCGGCAGGCCCTCGAAACGCATGCCGACTTCGACTGCAGGCCCGAGCTTGCGGCACTCCACCAGGTGCACCAGCGAGGCGTCGGCGTCACCGAAGGCGTCCTCGGGTTCGAGCCGCAGCACGACCCGCTCGCCCGGCTCGCGCCCTTCGAGCGCGGCCTCGATGCGCGGAAAGATGTCGCCGGCGCCGTGCAGGTACACGAGCGGCGCCTCGGTCCGCTCCAGCAGCGCCCCCTGGGCGTCGTACATCGACACCTCGAGTCCGACCAGGCATCCCGCTTCGATCTTCATGGCGCGCGCCGATTTCCCCGATATCCTCGCGGCCGATTATGAACGTGCTCGACCGACTCGGCCCGCACCGCATCGACACGTTCATGCGCACCGTCTGGCAGCGGCGGCCGCTGCTGGTGCGGCAGGCGTTGCCGCAGTTCCGTTCGCCGGTGACGCGCGCGCAGCTGTTCCGCCTGGCCGCGCGCGACGATGTCGAGTCGCGCTGCGTCACCGCTTTCGACGGCCGCTGGCGGCTGGCGCACGGCCCCTTCGCCCGCGGCGCATTGCCGCCGCTGACGCGCCGGCGCTGGACGCTGCTGGTGCAGGGCCTCGACCTGCACCTCGCGGCCGCGGGCGAACTGCTGTCGCGCTTCCGCTTCGTCTCCGCGGCGCGGCTCGACGACCTGATGGCGAGCTTCGCCACCGATGGCGGCGGCGTCGGCCCGCACGTGGACTCCTATGACGTGTTCCTGATCCAGGCCCATGGCCGGCGGCGATGGCGCATTGGCCGGCAGAAGGATCGGGCGCTGGTGCCCGGCCTGCCGCTGGCGATCCTGGCCGATTTCCGCCCCAGCGCGGAGTGGGTGCTCGAGCCCGGCGACCTGCTGTATCTGCCGCCGGGCGTGGCCCACGAAGGGGTGGCGCTCGGCGAGTGCATCACGCTGTCGGTCGGCTTCCGCTCGCCGGCGTGGCAGGAACTGGCGGAGCCGTGGTTCCTGCACCAGGCGGCGCGCACGAGGCTGCCCGGCCGCTTCGCCGATGCCGGCGCCCGGCCGACCCGTCGTCCGGGGGAACTGCCGGCGGCGATGATCGAGGACACCTGGCAGCGCTTCGCGCGACTGCGCCCCCGACGCAGCGACAGCATCGAGGTGCTGCTGGCGGTGCTGACCGAACCGAAGCCGCAGGTCGTATTCGACCGGCCGCGCCGGCCGGCGACCGGCGCCGAAATCACCCGGGCGGCGGCGGCTGGGCGGCTGCACCTGCGGCTCGACCCGCGCAGCCGCTGCCTGTACTCGGGGCGCCGGTTCGCGATCAACGGCGAACTCCTGCCGACGCGCGACTTCGAGCCGCTGCTGGCGACCCTTGCCGATACCCGCGAACTGGCCGCAGACTCGCTGCGCCGCGCCTCGCCGCCGCTGCTGGCCCTTGTGCACGAATGGCTCGACGCCGGCTGGCTGCATCGCCAATCAACCGGAACGCTGCCCGATGGACGAACCCGCGATTGATCCGCCACAGCGGCGGGTGATCAGCTCGCGCGCCGAACTGGCCGAGGCGCTGCTGCACCTGATTGGCCGGGCCAGGCGGCAACTGCGGTTCGCCGCCGCCGACCTGTCGGTGTTCGAGCTTTCCGGCGTGCAGGCCACGGCCTCGATGCGCCGGCTGCTGGTCGCGCAGCGGACGGGCCGCGTCCTGCTGCTGGTCGACGACATGAGCTGGCTCGACAGCCGCGCGCCGAGGCTGCGGGCGTTGCAGCGCGACTTCCCGCACGCCCTGCTGATCCGGAAGGCTGACTCGCAGGACGCGGTCGGGCACGATGTGGTCGCCATCGGCGATGCCACCGATGCCCTGCGCCTGCAGCCGACCCTCGGAACCCTGGGTGAACTGTGGTGCAACAACGGCCCGTTCGCGCAGCCGCTGCTGTCGGAGTTCGACCGTCGCTGGGAACGCGCATCCCACAATCAGGCGGCGCAACCTCTCGGGTTGTAAAGGGAGTCGTCAAGCCCAGCCCGCCATGTCGCGGCGCAGCATGTAAAATCCCGTACGTGTTCCCGGTCGAATCCAATTCTTCGACCGCGAGGAACTTGACCTCGGCACCGACGATCGGCCGCCGAACCGTGAACAAGGGAGTCACCACGTCATGACACGCCAGCTGCTCGCCGCCTCGATCCTCGCTCTTTCGCTCGCCGCCTGCGGCAAGCAGGAACCTCCTCCTCCGGCTGCCCCCGCACCGGCACCCGCTCCGGCTGCCGCGCCCGCGCCCGCGCCGGCGCCAGCCGCGGCCCCTGCTCCGGCCGAGTCGGCGGCGCCTGCCCAGGCTGCGCCGGCGCAGGCTGCGCCCGCCGGTGCCGCGCCTGCCGGCCAGTCGATGACCGAGAAGGTGCAGGCCGACCTCAAGGAAGCCGGCGACGCCGCGAAGAAGACGCCGGAAGAAGTCGCGAAGGCCGCCAAGGACGCCGCCGCCGCGGTGTCGAAGTCGGTCGAGACCGCAACCAAGAAGTAAGCGTCGCGCGACGCTGTCCATCGCAATCGGGCCGGCATTGCCGGCCCGATTGCTTTCCGGGCGTCCGCGCTCAGCAGCGCTGCCAGGACAGCCCGTGGTCCTGGTCGGCGACCAGGATCTCGTCCTCACCGCAATCGAGCACGCCGGCCAGCGCCGCCTGGGCCAGCCGCCGGTGGTTGTTGCGCCGGCTCAGGTGCGCCGCGGCGACCAGTCGCAGACACGAGCGGTCGATCGCGGCCAGCAGCGCCGCCGCCTGCGCGTTCGACAGGTGGCCGAGATCGCCGAGGATGCGCGCCTGGAGGAACGGCGGGTAGCCGCCGGCGCGCAGCATCGCCACGTCGTGGTTGCACTCGAGCAGCAGCGCGTCGACGCCGCCGAGCGCATCGACCACCTCCGCTGCCGGCGCGCCGACATCGGTCAGCACCCCCAGCCGGCGCTGGCCGTCGCCGAACACGTACTGCAGCGGCTGCGCGGCGTCGTGCGCGACAGCGAATGGCGTCAGCTGCAGGGCGCCGATGACGACGGTCTCGCCGTCGCGCACCTCGATGAAGCCGTCGGCGAGCGCCGCCGCGCGCGCGGTGCCGGCCGAGCAGTACACCGGCATCGGCCGCCGCTTCAGCAGCATGCCGACGCCGCCGATGTGGTCGCCGTGCTCGTGGGTGAGCACGATGGCGTCGATGTCGTCGATCGTGAGCCCGGCGCGCGCCAGCCGCAGCCGCAACTGGCGGCCGTTGAAGCCGTTGTCCAGCAGCACGCGGGTGACGGCGAGGCCGTCGCCGGACTCGATCACCAGCGCATTGCCCTCGCTGCCGGAACCGAGGCAGCAGAAGCGCAGCACCGCGGCGCCCGCCGGCCGTTCAGCGCAGCTGGTCGTTGACCTGCGCCAGGATCTTGTTCGACGTGGCGCCGCCGTCGCCCTTGCCGTCGCGGTCCTGGACCGTGACCACGGTGCGCGTGCCTTCGGCGGCGACCTGGACGCGGAACTGCTGCGCCTCGATCTTGGCGTCGCGGCCGAACAGCTTCGACAGGAAGCCCTGGCTGTCGCGCTGCTTCTGCTCGGCGACCGGATCGACGTAGCGCACGAAGTACACGCCCTTGGCGCGGTCGCGGTCCTCGACCGTGAACCCGCCGCGGTCGAGCGCCAGGCCGACCCGCCGCCAGGCGCGGTCGAACGGCTCCTCGATCACCACCCGCGCCGGAGCGGCGCCATCGGCCGGCACCAGGCGCGAGATCTCCCTCTGCACCGGAGCAACGGCGACGGGACCAGCGCCTGCCGCCGCTGTCTGCGCGCGCGCCGGCGCCGCGAAGCGCTGCGCCAGCATCTGCAGGATCTCGGCCTCCAGTTCGGGGTCGGACGGCCGCGGCTGCCACTTGGTCGAGTCCTGCGCCTGCGAGGTGAAGACCTCGATCATGCCGCGATGGCTGACGAAGATCTCCGACGTGTTGCTGGCCGTGCGCTCGATGCGGACGCGGAACTTGTCCTGCTCGCCGGTCGAATAGACCTGGTCGATCAGCCGCCCGAGCGTGCGGCGGATGATGTCCTGCGGCAGCTTGGCGCGGTTCTCCGCCCACGCGGTCTCGACGATGCCGAGCTTCGGATCCTGGCGCTCGATCGCCAGCCCGATCGACGGCAGGTACTCCACCACCACCGCGAATGCCTGCTCGGGCGTGGTCTCGACCGCCAGCCAGCGCTGGCTGCCGTCGCGCTCGATGCGGGCGTTCGGAAAATTCGGCGCCACGCCGGCGTCGGCCGGCCTGGCCTGGGCGCGGCTGGCAGCGGCGGCGCTTGCGGTCACCGGGCCGCGGTTCTCGGGCACGCCGAAACGGTCGTCGCGCGGCAGCTGCGACAGATCGGGAGGAACCTCGAGCGTGCGCGGCGGCGCCGCGCTCTGGTACTCGATCTTGTCGCCGCGCAGGTCCTTGGTGCTGCAGCCGGCTGCGAGCAGCATCGCCAGCACCGCGACGGCTGGCGCCAGCACGGCGCTGCGGTCCATGGCCCCGTCCCCGCTCACTTCAGCAGGCCCAGGTCGCGCAGCGCCGACTCGACCACCGGCTGCTGCGCCTCCGACAGCGGCACCATCGGCAGGCGGATGCCGCCGCCGATCAGTCCCATCTTCGCCAGCGCCCACTTGACCGGAATCGGATTCGGCTCGACGAACAGCTTCAGGTGCAGCGGCAGCAGGCGGTTGTTCAGCGCCCGGGCCGAGGACAGGTCGCCGGCGAGCGCCGCCTTGCACAATTCGCTCATCAGCCGCGGCGCGACGTTGGCGGTCACCGAGATCACGCCCTGGCCGCCGAGCAGCATCAGGGCGAGCGCCGTGTCGTCGTTGCCGCTGTAGACGGCGAATGACTTCGGCGCCCGCTTCAGCAGGTCGGAGGCGCGCGCCAGGTCGCCGGTGGCGTCCTTCAGGCCGACGATCCCCGGCACCTGCGCCAGCCGCAGCGTCGTCTCGGTGGCCAGATCGGCCACGGTGCGCCCCGGCACGTTGTACAGGATCACCGGCAGGTCGACCGACTCGGCGACCTTGCAGAAGTGCCGGTACAGCCCCTCCTGGGTCGGCTTGTTGTAGTAGGGGACGACCTGCAGCGTGGCGTCGGCGCCGACCTTCTTCGCGTGGGCGGTGAGGTCGACGGCCTCGGCGGTCGAGTTGCCGCCGGTGCCGGCGATCACCGGCACGCGGCCGCGCACCGCCTCGACGGCGACGCGGATCAGTTCGCAGTGCTCGTCGTGATCGACGGTCGGCGACTCCCCGGTGGTGCCGACGGCGACGATGCCGTTGGTGCCCTCGGCGATGTGCCAGTCGATCAGGCGCCGGTAGGCGTCGTAGTCGAGCGAGCCGTCGTCGCGCATCGGCGAGACGATCGCCACCAGGGAGCCTTTGATCATGCGATGAGCCTCGCTGCGGACAGGGTGCGGATTCTAACGGCGGCCAGGCAATTGCCCGGCCCCGGCTCAGCGGTCGGCGTCGAGCCTCAGGTGCGCGTCGCCGCCGGCGCGCACCGCGCACAGCCGCGACACGCGGGCCGGCCGCGGCAGGCTGATCACGCCCTCCTCGAACGCCAGCACCGCCAGCGTCGGGGCGAAGACTTCGAGCAGTTCACGCGGACGCAGCAGGAAGTCGGGATTCTTCGGCTTGCCGAAACGCTCGTTGCCGGCCATGAATGTCTCGTAGATCAGCATGCCCCCCGGCGCCAGCGCCTGCGCCAGGCGGGGAAACAGCGGCCGGTGCAGGTAATTGGTCACCACCACCACGTCGAAGCTTCGCCCCGCGTAGGGCCAGTCGCCGCCTTCGAGGTCGGCACGCCGGAAACGGACACCGGTGACGTCCGCCAGCGTCGCGCCGGCCGCGGCATCGACATCGACCGCCTCGACGAAACAGCCCTGTTCCGCGAACAGCCGCGCGTGCCGGCCGCGGCCGCAGGCGACATCGAGCACGGTCGACCCGGGAGGAACACCGGCGGCGAAGCGCAGCACCCACGGCGATGCGGCCTCGCCGCCGTGGCCGGCCGGCCGGGCCTCGGCAGGCGGCGGTTCGGCCGGGGCCGGCGCGGCCCTGGCGCGGCGGCGCAGCCACATCAGGTGTAGGCGAGCCCCATCGCCTCGCGCACGTCGCGCATCGTCTCCTGCGCCGACTGGCGGGCGCGGTCGCAGCCGTCGGCGACGATCGAGCGCAGCAGGGTCGGATCGTCCAGGTACGGCTGCGCGCGCGCGCGCCAGCCCTCCTGCTCGCGCAGCATGGCATCGATCAGCGGCTGCTTGCACTCCAGGCAGCCGATCCCGGCGCTGCGGCAGCCTTGCGCCGCCCAGTCGCGCACCTCGGCCGTGGTGTAGATCTGGTGCAGCGGCCACACCGGGCAGCGGTCGGGCTCGCCGGGGTCGGTGCGCCGCACCCGCGCCGGGTCGGTGGTCATGCGGCGGATCTTCTCGGTGAGGACCTTCGGCTCCTCGCGCATCAGCACCGCGTTGTTGGTGCTCTTCGACATCTTCTGGCCGTCGATGCCGGGAACCTTCGGCGTCTCGGTCAGCTTGGCCTCGGGCTCGGCGAGGATCACCCGCCGCGAGCCTTCGAGATAGCCGAACAGCCGCTCGCGGTCGCCCATCGACAGGCTGGCGGTGGCGGCGAGCATCGCGCGGGCCTGCTCCAGCGCATCGTCCTCGCCCTTTTCCTGGTAGCGGTTGCGCAGTTCCAGGTACAGCTTGCCGCGCTTGCCGCCGAGCTTCTTCACCGCCGCCTTCGCCTTGTCCTCGAAACCCGGCTCGGCGCCGAACAGGTAGTTGAAGCGGCGCGCGATCTCGCGCGTCATCTCGATGTGCGGCACCTGGTCCTCGCCGACCGGCACCATGTTGGCGCGGTAGATCAGGATGTCGGCCGCCTGCATCAGCGGGTAGCCGAGGAAGCCGTAGGTCGACAGATCGCGTTCCTTCAGGCGCTCGATCTGGTCCTTGTAGGTCGGCACGCGCTCGAGCCAGCCGAGCGGTGTGGCCATGCCGAGCAGCAGGAACAGCTCGGCGTGCTCCGGCACCCGCGACTGGATGAACACCGTGGCCTTGTTGGGGTCGATGCCGGCGGCGAACCAGTCGACCAGCATCTCCCACACCGAGGTCTCGATGTGCTCGGGCGTCTCGTAGTGGGTGGTGAGCGCGTGCCAGTCGGCGACGAAGAAGAAGCACGGATGCTCGTCCTGCAGCCGGACCCAGTTCTTCAGCGCGCCGTGATAGTGGCCGATATGGCAGGCGCCGGTGGGGCGCATGCCGGACAGGACGCGGTCACCGTACATGGTCAGACGAACAGGCCGACGATGGCGCGGCCGAACTGCAGGAACGGCGACAGGAACACGCCGAGCGTGCCGGTGGCAAGCAGCAGGATGACGACGATGAGGCCATAGGGTTCGAGGCGGGCGAACTGGTGGGACATGCGGTGCGGCAGCAGTCCGACCATGATGCGGCCGCCGTCCAGCGGCGGCACCGGCAGCAGGTTCAGCGCCATCAGCACCAGGTTGACCTGGATGCCGGCGATCGCCATCGCCTGGAAGAACTGCTCGTCGAGCCCCAGTGACCGCTGCAGGCTGAAGAAGATCGCCCACAGGACCGCCATCAGCAGGTTCGAGCCCGGACCGGCCGCCGCCACCCACACCATGTCCTGCTTCGGGCGTCGCAGCCTGCCGATGCTGACCGGCACCGGCTTGGCCCAGCCGAACAGCATGCCCTTGGTCACCAGCAGGATCACGAGCGGCACGACGATGGTGCCGATCGGGTCGATGTGCTTGATGGGATTCAGCGTGATCCGGCCGGCGACGTAGGCGGTGTCGTCGCCGAACAGGCGCGCGACATAGCCGTGCGCGGCTTCGTGCAACGTGATCGCGAACAGGACGGGGATGGCATAGACCGTGATGGTCTGGATGAGGCTTTCCATCGGGGGCGCAGTCTATCAGCCGGGTACGGCGCGACCTGTCACAGTCCGAGCGCCTCGACCGGCCCGCGGCCGCGCCGGATCAGCACTGCCTCGCGGCCGGTGAGGTCGACCACCGTGGTCGGCTCGATGCCGGCTTCGCCGGCGTCGATCACCAGGTCGACCTCGTGCTCCAGCCGTTCGCGGATCTCGGCCGCATCGGTGCGCGGCAGTTCGTCGCCGGGCAGCAGCAGCGTGGTCGAGATCAGCGGCTGGCCGAACACGTCGAGCAGTCCGAGCGCCACCGGATGGTCGGGCACGCGGATGCCGATCGTCTTGCGCGACGGGTGCGACAGCCGCCGCGGCACCTCGCGGGTGGCTTCGAGGATGAAGGTGTACGGCCCCGGCGTGACGTTGCGGATCAGCCGGTACTGGACGTTGTCGACCTTGGCGTAGTTGGCGATCTCCGACAGGTCGCGGCACAGCAGCGTCAGGTGATGGCGCTCGTCGACGGCGCGGATGCGGCGCACGCGATCGGCGGCGGCCTTGTCGTCGAGCCGGCAGACCAGGGCATAGCAGGAGTCGGTCGGGATCGCGGCCACGCCGCCATGCTCGATCAGCTGCGCCGCCTGCCGCAGCAGCCGCAGCTGCGGATGGGTCGGATGGACGACGAAGAGCTGCGCCATTTCTTCAGTGGCGCCCGGCCGCCCGAAGCCACTGAGCGCCCCCTCGGGGGGCAGCGA
>CAYLZU010000111.1:0-9552 GCA_964388005.1 uncultured Burkholderiaceae bacterium | reverse complement strand
CAAGACGCTGCAGTACGTCGAGCAGTCGATCGCGCACTGGGTGCAGTCGCAGGGGGCGCTGGCGCTGGTGGTCCCCTCGCCCGACGGCGACACGCGCCGCGGCGACGTCACGCTCGACCGCTACGCCGAGCGGCTCGACGGCTTGGTGCTCGAAGGCGGATCCGACATGTGGCCAGGCAGCTACGGCGAGGCGCCGCTGCGGCCGGAGTGGAGCGGCGACCGCATCCGCGACGAGTACGAGATCGCGCTCGCGCGCGCCTTTGTCGGCCGCGGCAAACCGGTGCTGGGGATCTGCCGCGGCCTGCAGGTGCTCAACGTCGCCTACGGCGGCACGTTGTACCAGGACCTGCCGTCGCAGCGGCCGGGGCCGCTGTTTCACCGCAGCGCGCAGCTGTATGACCGCAACCATCACCAGATCGAGATCGTGCCCGGCACGCGGCTGGCGCTGCTCCATCCGGGCGTCGAACGCGCGACCGTCAACAGCGTCCATCACCAGGCCATCAAGGATCTCGCGCCGGGATTCGTCGTCGAGGCGCGGGCGCCTGACGGGGTGATCGAGGCTTTCCGCCACACCGGCGATGTCTACGTGGCCGGCGTGCAGTGGCACCCGGAGTTTCATGTCGGCGAGAATGCCCATCTGCTCGACGGCGCGCCTCTGCTCGCCGAATTCCTGACCGCCTGCCGAGCGGCAGCCTGAAACCCACCGCGGAGCCGACATGGACCATTCATTTCAGACGCTGCTCTACGGCAAGGACGCTCGCCGCCCGCGCATCGCCCGCATCACGCTGAACCGGCCCGAGCGGCTGAACGCGATCAGCCCGCGGATGCCCGGTGAGATCCGCCGCGCGGTGCAACTGGCCAACGACGACGACGAGGTTCACGTGATCGTCGTGCAGGGTGCCGGCCGCGCCTTCTGCGCCGGCTACGACATGAAGGAATCGGCCGAACGTCCCGGCGATCACGAGTGGCTGCAGACCGAGATGCCGTGGGATCCGATGGTCGACTACCGGTGGATGAAGCGGGCCACCGACGACCTGATGAGCCTGTGGCGCAGCCACAAGCCGACCATCTGCCGCGTGCAGCAGTACGCGCTCGCCGGCGGCTCCGACATCGCGCTCGCCTGCGACCTGCTGGTGATGGAGACGACGGCCCGCATCGGCTACATGCCCACGCGGGTCTGGGGCTGCCCGTCGACGGCGATGTGGCTGTACCGCGTCGGCATGCAGCACGCGAAACGCCTGCTCTTCACCGGCGACACGATCGACGGCGCCACGGCGAAGCAGTGGGGGCTGGCGATCGAAGCGGTGCCGCCGGGCGAGCTCGACGTCGCGGTGGACGCGCTCGCCGAACGCATCGCCGGTGTGCCGCGGGCGCAGCTGATGATGCAGAAGCTGATGATCAACCAGGCCTACGAGAACATGGGGCTGGCGAGCACGCAGATGATCGCCACCCTGTTCGACGGCATCACCCGCCACAGCCCGGAGGGCATGTGGTTCCGCGCCCACGCCGAGAAACACGGCTTTCACTCGGCGGTCGAGTGGCGCGATTCCGGCCGGCCGATCCCCGAAGGTGACGAGGCGCGCCGGCTGGCCCGTGAACTGCGCAGCGGCAAGCCGGACTGACGAGAGGGTCCAGGCATGCTCGAGGTCATCAATCCAGCGACCGGCGAAGTGATCGCCGAACTGCCCACCGACACCGGCCAGAGCATTGCCAGGGCGTACGCGCGAGCGCGCGGCGCCCAGCGGTCGTGGGCGGCAACGCCGCTGCCGCAGCGGCTGGCGAGCCTGCGCCGGTTTCGCGATGGCATCGTCCGCGAGACGGATCGGCTGGCGGCGATCCTGACCTCCGAGGTCGGCAAGCCGATCCGTCAGTCGCGCAACGAACTGGCCGGGCTGCTCGGAAGGCTCGACTTCTTCCTGCAGGCGGCCGAGCCGACGCTGGCGCCGAAGACCGTCTTCGACGACGGCGGCATGCGCGAGCGCATCACCCACGAGCCGCTGGGCGTGGTCGCCAACATCTCGGCGTGGAACTACCCGTACTTCGTCGGCGCCAACGTGTTCGTGCCGGCGCTGCTGGCCGGCAACTGCGTGCTGTACAAGCCGAGCGAGTACGCGACGCTGACCGGGATCGAGATCGGCAACCTGCTGCACGCCGCCGGCATCCCGCAGGACGCGTTCCAGGTGATTGTCGGCGCCGGCGAGGCGGGCGCGGCGCTGCTGGCGCAGCCCATCGACGGCCTGTTCTTCACCGGCTCGTATGCCACCGGCGCAAGGATCGCGCAGGCGGGTGGCCCGCGGATGATCCGCCTGCAGCTCGAGCTCGGCGGCAAGGATCCGGCCTACGTGTGCGAGGACGTCGATGCCGCCGCCGCCGCGGCATCACTGGCCGACGGCGCGATGTACAACACCGGTCAGAGCTGCTGCTCGGTGGAACGGATCTACGTGCATCGGTCGATCCACGACGCGTTCGTCGAGGCGTTCGTCGCCGAGGTGAAGGGTTTCCGCATCGGCGACCCGACCGACGAGTCGAGCTACATCGGCCCGCTGACGCGCGGGGCGCAGCTCGACGTGCTGGCCGCGCAGGTGGCGGACGCCAGGGCGAGAGGCGCGCGGCTGCTCACCGGCGGCCGTCGCCTCGATCCGCCCGGCCATTGGTTCGAGCCGACGGTATTCAGCGATGTGGATCACAGCATGCTGCTGATGCGCGAGGAGAGCTTCGGCCCGATCATCGGCATCCAAAAGGTCGGCGACGACGACGAGGCGGTGCGGTTGATGAACGACACCGACTACGGTCTGACGGCTGGCGTCTACACGCGGGACGCCGCGCGCGCCGAGCGCATCCTTGCGCGGATCGAGGCCGGCAGCGTCTACTGGAACTGCTGCGACCGCGTCAGCCCGCGGCTGCCGTGGAGCGGAGTCAAGCACTCCGGCATCGGGCTCACGCTGTCGACCTACGGCATCGAGACCTTCACCCGCCCCAAAGCCTGGCACCTCCGCTCGCCCTGAAAAATGGGGTCAGAGTCGAATTTTCGGATGGTGAAGTTCAGCGCAGCGCAGCGGCGAGCCACTGCTCGAACTGCGCCGCCGGCAGGGCGCCGCTGAGCCGATCGACGAGCCGACCGCCTCGGAAGACAGCGAGCGTGGGAATGCTGCGGATCGACCACTGCTGTGACAGTTGCGGATTGGCATCGGTGTCGACCTTGGCGAACAGCACCTCCGGTTGGCGCTCGGCCGACTGCGCGAACACCGGCGCGAAACCCCGGCATGGCCCGCACCACACAGCCCAGAAGTCGACCACGATCGGCCGGCGGCTCGCCTGCAGCACCTCGGCGAAGTTCCCGTCGGTCAGCGGCACGGGGGAACCAGACAGCAGCGGCTTGCCGCAGCTGCCGCAGGTCGGATCGTCGTTGAAACGTTCGGCGAGCACCCGGTTCTTCGCCTGGCAGTGGGGACAGGAAATGATCATGGCTTCGTTCGCTCGCAAGTCTTGCTCGAACATGCGGCCGCTCTCTGCAAGTTCAATCCGGCCGCCGGCACCCGCGAGCTCGCGCCGATGACCGCTCGCCGCCCGGGCGCAAGAACGCGGACGACCGCCGGCACCTCGGCAGCCGCGAAACCGGCGACGACGCCTCGCCGCCGGCAAGCCGCTGAGACCTCTCCGGATACAGACGAACTGCCTCGCCTGTCGAAACGGATGAGCGAACTGGGCCTCGCCTCGCGCCGCGAGGCCGACGAGTGGATAGCCGCCGGCTGGGTCCGCGTCGACGACGAGGTCGTCGACACCCTCGGCGCGCGAGTGCGGCCGGAACAGAGCATCGAGATCGACCCGCGCGCGCGGCGGGCGCAGGCCGACCGCGTCACGATCCTGCTGCACAAGCCAGTCGGCTATGTCAGCAGCCAGGCCGAGAACGGCTACCGGCCAGCCATCGTGCTGGTGACACCCGAGAATCGCTGGAGCGGCGACCGCGCGCCGGTCGAGTTCAATCGCGCGCAACTGCGAGGGCTGGCGGTGGCAGGACGGCTCGATATCGACTCGACCGGGCTGCTGGTGCTGACGCAGGACGGCCGCGTCGCGCGCCGGCTCATCGGTGCCGATTCATCGATCGAGAAGGAATACCTGGTGCGGGTCGAGTGGCCGGAAGCGCCGGGCGCCGGCCCGCCGAAGGAGATCTTCCCGGCGGAACGCCTGCAGCTGCTGCGCCACGGCCTGACGCTGGACGGCGTGCGGCTGAAACCGGCCAAGGTCTCCTGGCAGAACGAGAACCAGCTTCGCTTCGTCCTGCGCGAGGGCCGCAAGCGGCAGATCCGGCGCATGTGCGAGGCGGTCGGACTGAAGGTGACTGGCCTGAAGCGCGTGCGCATCGGCAGCGTCGCGCTCGGCGCGCTTCCCCCGGGACAGTGGCGCTACCTTCGTCCGGACGAGACGTTCGGCTGACGGCGGCGGCGAGGAGAATCCGCGCCCGTCGATGCTCCCCGGGCCGCAACGGGCAGTCGCAGGAACGCCCGGGCTCGCGCCGGCGCCCCGGGCAGGAGGCTGCTTCCCCACCCGCGCTCCGTCCCGGAGCTGCCGCCGCCAACTGCGTGCGGACCGCCTCCGGGACAGCGACGGCGCGCGGCTGATCAGTCCTCTTCTTCCTTGCGCTTGAACGCCGCCGCCAGCTGTTGCTGCACGCCCGGCGGCACCGGCTGGTAGTCAGCAAGTTCCATCGAGTAACTGCCGCTGCCCTGGGTGATTGCCTTCAGCCGCCCGGCATAGCCGTCGAGTTCGGCCAGTGGCACCACACCTTGCACCAGCATCATGCCGCCGGCGAGGTTGCCGGTGCCGGTGACCTGGCCGCGCCGCGACGACAGGTCGCCGGTGATGTCGCCCATCGCCGAGTCCGGCGTCACGATCTCGATGTTGACGATCGGTTCGAGCACGATCGGCCGCGCCTTGGGCAACGCATCGAGCATCGCCTTGCGGCCGGCGGAGACGAAGGCAATCTCCTTGCTGTCGACCGGATGGTGCTTGCCGTCATAGACGGTGACGCGCAGGTCGTGGATCGGATAGCCGGCGACGTAACCGGTGGCCAGCACCTCGCGCACGCCCTTCTCGACCGCCGGGATGAGGTTGAACGGAATGACACCGCCCTTGACCTGGTCGACGAACTCGAAGCCGGCGCCGCGCGGCAGCGGTTCGACGCGCAGGAACACCTCGCCGAACTGACCCGCGCCGCCGGTCTGCTTCTTGTGCCGCGCATGGCCCTCGGCCGGCGCGGAGATGGTCTCCCGGTACGGCACCCGCGGCGGCCGGGTGTCGATCTCGAGCTTGAACTGCGAACTCATCCGCTCCAGTACGCTGCGCAGGTGTAGCTCCGTGAGGCCGCGCAGCACGGTTTCGTTGGTGACCGCGTCGTGATCGACGACCAGGGTCGGATCTTCGGCCGACATCTTGGTCAGGATCTCCGAGATGCGGCCCTCGTCGCCGCGCCGGCGCGGCGCGATGGCCAGGCCGAACATCGGCTTCGGGAACTCGAGCGGCTTCATGTGGATCCGGTCTTCGTCGTGCGAGTCGTGCAGCACGGAGTCGAACACGATGTCGTCGACCTTGGCCACGGCGCCGATGTCGCCGGGGACCAGCCTGCCGACCTCGACCGTCTCCTTGCCCTGCAAGGCAAACAGATGGCCGACCTTGAATGCCTTCCTGCCGTCACCGACGAAGAGCTGCGAGTCCTTGGTGATCGTGCCCTGATGGACGCGGAAGATGCCGATCTTGCCGACATAGGGGTCGTTGACCACCTTGAACACGTGCGCCAGCACATGCTTCGAGGGATCGGGTTCGGAGCGGAACGACTCGGCCGCGTCGCCCTCGCCCCTGACGAACAGCGGCGGGTTGCCCTCGCCGGGATGCGGCAGATGGCGGGCCATCACGTCGAGCAGGTCCTGCACGCCGGCACCGGTGCGGGCCGAGGTGAAGCACACCGGAATCAGGTGGCCCTCGCGCAGCGCCTTCTCCAGTGGCCCGTGCAGCGTCGTCGGGTCGATCGCGCCTTCTTCCAGGTACTTCTCCATCGCGGCGTCGTCGACCTCGACCACCTGCTCCATCACCTTGCGATGGACTTCGGCCACCGACTGGAAGTCCGCGGTGCCGTCGTCGTGCTCGAAACAGTCGATGACGCGGCTGCCGCCTTCGGCCGGCAGGTTGATCGGCAGCACCTCGGCGCCGAAGGTCTCCCGCAGCTGCTCGAGAAGCAGCGGCAGGTTGATGTGCTCGTGGTCGATCTTGTTGACGATGACGATGCGGCAGAGATTGCGCGCCTTGGCCCACGCCATCATCCGCCGCGTGACCAGCTCGATGCCGTTGGTGGCGCTGACCACCACCGCCACGGTCTCGACCGCGTCGAGCGCCCCCAGCGCCTGGCCGATGAAGTCCGGGTAGCCGGGTGTATCGATCAGGTGGATGCGCGTGCCGTTGTAGTCGCAGTGCAGGATCGACGAACGCAGCGAGTGCAGCGTGCTCTTCTCCTGCGGGTCGTAGTCGGACACCGTCGTGCCGCGCTCGACCGCGCCGGGCGCGCCGATCATTCCCGCCTTGGCCAGCAGATGCTCGGCCAGCGTCGTCTTGCCTGCCGCGCCGTGGCCGACAAGGGCCACGGTCCTCAAGTCCTCGGTTCGGTATTCAGCCATCGTCTGTCTCCCCCTTCTGGGCAAGGCGCACTTTAAGGCGATGCGGCGATCCCGCCAAACCGCGGCGGCGCCGTTTCCACCACCGTCTGACGCGGCGCAAGGCCGGCGACGGACCGCACCCGGCCGGCGACGACGGCACAATGCCTGCTCGATGCGGAGCTGAAGAGGGAAGCCCACGATGAAGGAGGAGACAGCAGCCCGGGTGCCGGGCCATGCGCGCGTCGTCGTCATCGGCGGCGGCATCATGGGCTGCTCGGTGGCCTACCATCTGGCGAAACTCGGACAGAACGACGTCGCTCTGCTCGAACAGGGGCGCCTGACCTGCGGCACCACCTGGCACGCTGCCGGGCTGGTCGGCCAGCTGCGCAACCACGAAAGCATGACGCGGCTGATCCGCTATTCAACCGATCTGTACGCGCGGCTGGAGGCGGAAACGGGACTCGGCACCGGCTGGAAGCAGTGCGGTTCGCTGGCCGTGGCGCGCACGGCCGACCGCATGGTGCAGCTGAAGCGCACTGCCGCAGTGGCGCGCGCCCATGGAGTGGACTGCGACCTGCTGACTCCAGCCGAGGCGGGCGAGCGGTATCCGATCATGGAGATCCGCGACCTGCAGGGCGCCGTCTGGCTGCCCGGCGACGGCAAGGCCAACCCCGCCGACCTGACGATGGCGCTGGCCAAGGGCGCGCGCAATGCCGGGGTGAGGATCGTCGAGGGCTTGCGTGTCGATGGCGCGATCCACGACGTCGGCAGCGCGGGAAAGCGAATCGCCGCGCTCCGCTGGCGCGACAGGCACGGCAACTCGGGCACGATCGGCGCCGAGACTTTCGTGCTCTGTGCAGGCCAGTGGTCACGCGCCCTGGGCCGCCAGCTCGGCGTGGCGGTACCGCTGTTCTCCTGCGAGCACTACTACATCGTCACCGACCGGATCGACGGCGTGTTCCGCGATCTGCCAGTGCTGCGCGACCCCGATGGCTACATCTACTTCAAGGAGGAGGTCGGCGGCCTTCTGATGGGCGGCTTCGAGCCCAACGCGACGCCGTGGCTGCAGTCGGCCGTGCACCGCGGCGGCATCCCCGAACACTTCGAGTTCCAGCTGCTGCCCGACAACTGGGATGCCTTCGAGATCCTGATGGACAACGCCGTTGTCCGCGTGCCGGCGATGGCGGAGGCGAAGATCAAGGCCTTCTACAACGGGCCCGAGTCGTTCACGGCCGACAACAACTTCATCCTCGGGCCAGCGCCGGGGATCGCCAATCTCTACGTCGGCTGCGGCTTCAACTCGATGGGCATCGCCTCGGGGGGAGGCGCCGGCAAGGCACTGGCCGAGTGGATCGTCGAGGGCGAGCCGACGCTCGACCTGTGGCCGGTCGATGTCCGCCGCTTCGCGCCGTTCAACGCCAACGAGCGCTGGCTGCCGGACCGGATCAAGGAAGTGCTCGGCCTGCACTACAAGATGCCGTGGCCGAACCGCGAACTGGAGTCGGCCAGGCCATTCCGCCGCTCGCCGCTGTACTCCCACCTGCGGGAGGCGGGCGCCTGCTTCGGCTCGAAGATGGGCTGGGAGCGCGCCAACTTCTTCGCGCCGACGCCAGCGCAGGCGACCATCGAGTACGGCTGGGGCCACCAGAACTGGCATCCATGGGTTGCGGCCGAGCATCGCGCCTGCCGGGAGAACGTGGCCGTCTTCGACATGAGTTCGTTCGCCAAGCTGCTGGTCAGGGGCGCGGATGCGCACGCCGCGCTCCAGTATCTGGTCGCTAACGACGTGCCGACGATTCCCGGTCGCACCGTCTACACGGGCATGCTGAACGAGCGCGGCGGCTACGAGTCGGACTTCACCGTCACCTGCGTGGACTGGGACGAGTACCTCGTCGTGACCGGAAGCGCGCAGGCGGTGCGCGACCGCGATTTCATCGAGCGCTCGCTGGCGGCCATGCCGCGACGGATGCACTGCACGGTGACCGACGTGACGCCGATGTACGCCATGCTGGCCGTCATGGGGCCGCGCTCGCGCGAACTGTTGGGCCGCGTCTCGACGTGCCGGTTCGACAACGAAGCGTTCCCCTTCGGCACCTCGCAACTGGTCGACATCGGATACGCGACCGTCCGCGCCACCCGGCTCACCTACGTCGGCGAACTCGGCTGGGAACTGTACGTGCCGGTCGAGTTTGCGGTCGCCGCCTACGAGGAGATCGCCGCCGCCGGAGACGGCCTCGGCCTGCGCAATGCCGGCTACTACGCGATCGAATCGCTGCGCCTGGAGAAGGGCTACCGCGCCTGGGGCCGGGAACTGACGCCGGAGATCAATCCGTTCGAGGCCGGGCTTGGCTTCGCCATCAACTGGGACAAAGGCGACTTTCGCGGCCGGGCCGCGCTCGACGCAATGAGATCCGCCGGCGGCAGCGCCGCGGCGGGAAGGCGGATCGTCTCCCTCGTCGTCGATGCCCCGCAGACCAACCTATGGGGCAACGAACTCATCCTTCGCGACGGGCAGCCGGCCGGCTTCGTCACTTCGGCCGCCTTCGGTCACACGATCGGCAGGCCGGTCGCGCTTGGCCTTGTCAGCAATGCCGGGGCCGCGGCCGACTGGCAATGGATCGAGGCAGGCACCTGGCAGGTGGATGTGGCCGGCGAGCGCTTCGACGCCGATGTTTCCCTGCGCGCTCCGTACGAGCCCGCCGGAGCCCGCGTACGCGGCTGAACGGCGCGAAGCCATAGAGACCGCCGCCGGCGTCCCGCCGCAGCTGCCGGCGGACTACTACCGTCGGCTGGCACCGAACGGCATCCAGAAGCGGAAAAGCCCCGACCAGATCGGCCGGGGCTCTTCTTCAGTTGAGGCAAGCCTGACGATGTCCTACTTTCACGGGAAATACATCCCACTATCATC
>CAYLZU010000110.1:0-9562 GCA_964388005.1 uncultured Burkholderiaceae bacterium | reverse complement strand
GCACGCGCAAGCAGTTCGGCCAGCCGATCGGCCGCTTCCAGGCGCTCGCGCACCGCATGGCCGATCTGGCGATCCGGCACGAAATGGCGCAGTCGCTGTTGCTGGCGGCGGCGATGAAGCTCGACGGTCCCGAGGGCGCGCGGGCGCTCGACGCGGCGCAGGTGACGGCGCACCGCGCCCTGCGGGCGATCGGCCAGGAGGCGATCCAGCTGCACGGCGGCATCGGCATGACCGACGAGTACGCCGTGTCGCACTACGTGAAGCGGCTGCTGGCGATCGAGATCGAGCTCGGCGACGCCGATACGGCGCTGGCGCGGTTCGCCGCGGCGGCTTGAACGGAGGCTGCCGCCGGTCCGTGCGCCGCGGCGCTATGCCACCTGCACGACCAGCTTGCCGTGCGCCTTGCCGCTGCGCGAGCGCTCGAGCGCCCGCACCGCGTTGGCGAAACTGAAGCGCTCGGTGACCAGCGGCCTGATGCGGCCGCGGCGCATCCAGGCGAGCAGCGTGCGCAGATCGTCGGCATTGGGCTTTAGCCGCAGCGTGTGACGCTTGATCGGCCGCAGCGGATTGACCAGCACGTCGAGCACCAGCGAAGGAAAGGCGGGCAGCGTCCGCACGTAGGCTCCGCCCCTGGCGAGCAGCACGGCGATCTCGGAGCTGCCGAGGGTGCTGGCGCAGTCGAGCACGGCGTTGAACGGGCCGCCCCAGTTGTCGACCCGCTGCGAGGTGTAGTCGATCTTCGCCTCCGGCTCGAGCTCGGCGAGGATCGCCTGGCTCAGCCGGCTGCCGGTGGCGACCGGCCGGCCGCCGAGCGCCCGCACCACCTGCACCGCGAAGCTGCCGACGCCGCCGGCGGCGCCGTGCACCAGAACGCGGTGGCCGCTCTTCACTTCCGCGAGCCGGCACATCTGCAGCGCCGCCATGCCGCCCACCGGCAGGGTGCAGGCGGTGGCGAGGTCAGCCTCGTCGACCGGCAGCGCGATCGAGGCATCGACCGCGACATGTTCCTGCAGCGCGCCGGGCGGCCGCAGCGTCGGATCGATGTAGCTCACCACCGGCGTGCCGATCGCGGGCGCCGTCACGCCGCTGCCGATCGCCTCCACCACGCCGCTGAACTCGGTGCCGATGCCCGCCGGCGGCTTGCTCTTGAAGATCAGCTTGAACTCGCCTTCGACCAGCTTCCAGTCGAGCGGATTGACCGACGCGTAGCGCACCCGCACCAGCACCTGGCCGCGTCCCGGTCGCGGCTGCGAGACCTCGACCAGCCGCGCCATCTCCGACACCGGCCCGAAGGCGTCATATCGCCATGCCCGCATGCAGTTGCCGCCCTATGAAAACGCCTGGATGCCGGTCTGCGCCCGGCCGAGGATCAGCGCATGGATGTCGTGCGTGCCCTCGTAGGTGTTGACGACCTCGAGGTTGACCATGTGGCGGGCGACGCCGAACTCGTCGACGATGCCGTTGCCGCCCAGCATGTCGCGCGCCGTGCGCGCGATCTCCAGCGCCTTGCCGCACGAATTGCGCTTCATGATGCTGGTGATCTCCACCGCCGCCGTGCCCTCGTCCTTCATCCGCCCCAGCCGCAGGCAGCCCTGCAGGCCGAGCGCGATCTCGGTCTGCATGTCGGCGAGCTTCTTCTGGATCAGCTGGTTGGCGGCCAGCGGGCGGCCGAACTGCCGGCGGTCGAGCACGTACTGTCGGGCCCGGTGCCAGCAGTCCTCCGCCGCTCCGAGCGCGCCCCAGGCGATGCCGTAGCGGGCGCTGTTCAGGCAGGTGAACGGCCCCTTCAGCCCCTCGACGTTCGGCAGTTCGTTCCCGGCCGGCACGAAGACATCGTCCATCACGATCTCGCCGGTGGTGCTGGTGCGCAGCCCCACCTTGCCGTGGATCGGCGGCGCCGACAGGCCCTTCATCCCCTTTTCGAGGATGTAGCCGCGGATCCTGCCGTCGTCGTTCTTGGCCCAGACGACGAACACGTCGGCGAACGGCGAGTTGCTGATCCAGTTCTTGGCGCCGTGCAGGCGAAAGCCGCCTGGCGCCGCGCGCGCGCGGGTCTCCATGCCGCCGGGATCCGAGCCGTGGTTCGGTTCGGTCAGGCCGAAGCAGCCGATCCACTCGCCGGTGGCGAGCTTCGGCAGGTACCTGCGGCGCTGTTCCTCGGAGCCGAACTCGTGGATCGGCAGCATCACCAGCGAGCTCTGCACGCTCATCATCGAGCGGTAGCCGGAATCCACCCGCTCGATCTCGCGCGCGATCAGGCCGTAGCAGACGGAGTTCAGTTCCGGGCCGCCGTAGTCGGCCGGGATCATCGGCCCGAGCAGGCCGAGCGAACCCATCTCGCGGAACACCGACGGGTCGGCCTTCTCGTGGCGGAACGCCTCCAGCACCCGCGGCGCCAGCTTGTCCTGCGCATAGCGGTGCGCGGCGTCGCGCACCATGCGCTCGTCGTCGGTGAGCTGGCTGTCCAGCAGCAGCGGGTCGGACCAGTTGAACTGGGCTTTCAGGCGGGCGGAAACGTGCGGCGCGTTCATGCTCGTGTCTCCCGGACAGGACCCGCGAAGTCTACGCGCCGGACCCGGCGCTTCCGCCGGCGAGCGCGTGCGCCGGAGCAGGCCGCGGCGGGCCGACCCGCCTTCGGGCGGCCGTGGACCGTCGGATACCCGCGAGCGGGCGCGGTTGATTCGCGCCCTGCCTTCCGTCACGATCGGGCGCAAAGGCGGAGGCGGCGCAACTCCGGCAAGGATTGCGGGTCGAAGGGCGGTTGCGGCGGGAGGATGCGGATGAAGCGCAGGGCGTTGTACAGCGAATCGCGGTCTGCCTCGGCCCAGCCGCCGCCGTCGCAAGCCACCGAGCCACAGCCGACGGCCGGAGTCGGACACCGTCCCGAGGCACCGGCCCCTGTTCCCGCCGCGGCGGATCGGCCGGCTGGCCTGCTGCGACGTGTCGCGTCACGCCACGAGCGGTTGCTGATCGCCGGCGCGACCGCGGCTCTGACGGCGCTGGCGGTCCTGGCCATGCAGCGCGGCGGCCCGGCGCCAAAGCCGCTGACGCAGGCCGACATCGACAAGGCGGTGCTGCACACCCTGAACAACAAGACCCTGCCGTCGCCGGCGGCGAAGGCGGCGGCGGTGGTCGGCCCCTCGGTGGTGCGCGTGCGCGGCGTGGCGCCCGGGGAGCGCGGCGATCCGGACCTCGACGAGGGCGTCGGCACCGGCGTCGTCATCGTCGACACCGGCATGATCCTGACCAATCTGCACGTCGTCCTCGGCGCCGAGAAGGTCATGGTCGAGTTCGCCGACGGCCACGAGGCCGACGCCGCCGTGGTCAGCACCCAGCCCGAGCACGATCTCGCGGTGCTGCAGGCGAGATCGCTGCCGAAGGATGGAGTCGCCGCGGCCACGCTGCGCTCCACCGGTGACCTGCAGCCGGGCGACCAGGTGGTTGCGGTCGGCTTTCCGTTCGGCATCGGCCCCTCGGTCTCGGCCGGCGTGATCTCCGGCCTCGGCCGCGAATTCCGCTCGCAGCAGGGCAAGCGCACGCTCACCAACCTGATCCAGTTCGACGCCGCCGCCAACCCGGGCAACTCCGGCGGGCCGCTGGTCACCATGCACGGCGAAGTCGTCGGTATCGTCACCGCCATCCTCAATCCCGGCCGCGAACGGACCTTCATCGGCATCGGCTTCGCGGTGCCGATCGAGAACGCCGCCGCCGGCGTCGGCATCCACCCCTTCTGAAGGCCACCATGAATCTGCTCAAGCCCAGCCCTGATGCCGTCGCCTCGACGATGGAACGGATCCTGTTCGAGGTGAAGAAGGTGGTCGTCGGCCAGGACTACTTCCTCGAGCGCGTGCTGGTGGCCACGCTGGCCCAGGGCCACCTGCTGGTCGAGGGCGTGCCGGGGCTGGCGAAGACGCTGACGGTCAAGACGCTGGCGGCGGCGATCTCGGGCGGCTTCAAGCGGATCCAGTTCACGCCGGACCTCGTGCCCGCCGACCTCGTCGGCACGCGCATCTACAACCAGAAGACCGGCGACTTCGCCACCTCGCTGGGGCCGGTGTTCACGCATCTGCTGCTCGCCGACGAGATCAACCGGGCGCCGGCCAAGGTGCAGAGCGCGCTGCTCGAAGTGATGCAGGAGCGGCAGGTGACGATCGCCGGCCACACCTACGAGGTGCCGGAGCCGTTCCTGGTGATGGCCACGCAGAACCCGATCGAGACCGAGGGCACCTATCCGCTGCCCGAGGCGCAGGTCGACCGCTTCATGATGAAGGTGCTGGTGGGCTATCCGACCGACGAGGAGGAATTCGTGATCGTCGAGCGGGTGACCGGCCCGCCGGTCACCGTGGCGGCGGTGGCCACGACCGAACAGCTGGCCGAGTTGCAGCGCCAGTGCCGCCGCGGCTACGTCGATCCGGCGCTGATGCAGTACGCGGTGCGGCTGGTGTCGGCCACCCGCGAACCGGAACGGCACGGCATCAAGAATCTGTCGCGCTTCCTGACCTTCGGCGCCAGCCCGCGGGCGACGATCCACATGATCGAAGGCGCCCGGGCGCTGGCGTTCCTGCGCGGCCGCGACTACGTGCTGCCGGAAGATGTCACCGACATCGCCCCGGACGTGATGCGGCACCGGCTGGTGCTGTCCTACGAGGCGCTGGCCGAAGGCAAGAGCGCCGACGACATCGTCCGCACGGTGATGCAGCACGTCGCCGCCCCGGACAAGCCGCTGCAGACCCATGTCCGCGTCGCCAACGGCTGAGAAGCGGGCTGAACCGCGGGCTGAAGCGCCGGCACGGCCGGTCGGCCAGCCGGAGGCGATCCTCCGCCGGCTGGAGTGGACGGTGCTGAAGCGGCTCGACGGCGCGCTGCACGGCGACTACAGGACGCTGTTCCGCGGCGCCGGCCTCGATCTGGCCGATCTGCGCGAGTACCAGTACCACGACGACGTGCGCCACATCGACTGGAACGTCACCGCGCGACTGCAGGTGCCGCACGTGCGGGAGTTCCACGAGGACCGCGAACTCGCCGCCTGGTTCTTCGTCGACATGTCGGCCTCGGTCGACTTCGGCTCCGGCGCCACCAGCAAGCAGCAGCATGCGGCCGAGTTCGTCGCCCTGCTGGCGCGGGTGCTGACGCGGCGCGGCAACCGCGTCGGCCTGCTGCGCTACGGCAGCCGCGTCGACACCATGATTCCGCCGCGTGCCGGCCGCCGCCACGTGCTGCACCTGCTCGCCAGCCTGCTGCGCCAGCCCGACGGCGCCGGCAGGAGCACCGACCTGTCCGAGTTGCTGCTGCATGCGTTGCGCCTGGTGAAGCGCCGCTCGCTGGTGTTCCTGGTGTCCGACTTCATCAGCGTCCCGGGCTGGGCGCCGTGGCTGGCGCGGCTGGCGCAGCGCCATGAAGTGATCGCCATCCGCCTGTTCGATCCGCTGGAGATGAAGCTGCCCGACATCGGCGGCGTGCTGATGCAGGACGCCGAGACCGGCGAGCAGATCTGGGTCGACACCAACGATGCCGGCTTCCGCCGCCGCTTCGCCGCCGCCGCCGGGCGGCGCGAGCAGGCGGTGCGCACGGCGCTGGCCGAAGCCGGGGTCGATACCCTGGAGCTGTCCACCGACGACGATCTCGTCTCGTCGATCCTGCGCTTTGCCGACCTGCGCAAGCAGCGCGCGCGGCTGGCCTCCGGCGGCGGCCTGCCGACGCACCTGGCCGGTTCGGGCCGCAAGGCAGAACCCGAGTCGCCGCCACGCGCCGAACGCGCCTATTCGTTCTTCACGAGCCGCCCATGAGTTTCCTCTGGCCCGAGCTGCTCTGGCTGCTGTCGGCGCTGCCGCTGCTGGTGGCCCTTTACGTCTGGCTGCTGGCGCGGCGCAAGAAGTTCGCGCTGCGCTACGCCAGCCTCGGCCTGGTCAAGGAGGCGATGGCCGGCGCCGCGCGCTGGCGCCGCCACGTGCCGCCGGCGCTGTTCCTGCTGGCGCTGGCGGCGATGATCATCGCCACTGCGCGGCCGATGGCGATCGTCACCCTGCCGTCGCAGCAGGAGACCATCATCCTGGCGATGGACGTCTCCGGCAGCATGCGCGCCAAGGACGTCGAGCCGAACCGGCTGGTGGCGTCGCAGAACGCGGCGCGCGAGTTCGTCAACCAGCTGCCGCCGAAGACGCGCGTCGGCGTGGTCGCCTTCGCCGGCACCGCCTCGCTGGTGCAGCCGGCCACCCACAGCCGCGAGGACGTGCTGGCGGCGATCGACCGCTTCCACCTGCAGCGCGGCACCGCCACCGGCAGCGCCATCCTGGTGGCGCTCGACGCGCTGTTCCCGGACGCCGGCATCGACGTGAGCGGCGTCATCTACGGCGAGGACCACAAGCAGCGCGGCCGCTCGCTCGACGATGCGCGCAAGCCGGAGGCGAAGGAGTTCACGCCGGTGCCGCCGGGCAGCTACGAATCGGCGGCGATCATCCTGCTCACCGACGGCCAGCGCACCACCGGCCCCGATCCGCTGAAGGCGGCGCGCATGGCCGCCGACCGCGGCGTGCGCGTCTACACGGTCGGCGTCGGCACGGTCGAGGGCGACGTGATCGGCTTCGAGGGCTGGTCGTTCCACGCCCGCCTCGACGAGGCGACCCTGAAGTCGGTGGCCAGCATGACGGTCGCCGAGTACTTCCACGCCGGCAGCGCGGTCGACCTGAAGAAGGTCTACGAGACGCTGAACTCGCGCCTGGTGTTCGAGAAGAAGCAGACCGAGGTCACGGCCCTGTTCGCCGCCGCCGCCGGCGTGCTGACGCTGCTGGCCGCCGGGTTGTCGATGCTGTGGTTCAACCGCATCGCATGAAGCTCTTCATCTCCGCCGCCAGCCCGTTCGCCCGCAAGGTGCGCGTGCTGCTGCTCGAAAAGCAGGTGCCGCACGAGGTCGAGGTGCTCAACCTGTGGGAGCCGAACCCGCTGGCGCAGGTGAACCCGATCGGCAAGGTGCCGACGCTGGTGCTCGACGACGGCCGGGTGCTGATCTCCTCGGCGCTGATCGCCGACTGGATCGACGGGCGGTTTCCGCAGCCGCGCTTCATCCCCGCCGACGCCGATGCGAGGCTCGAGGTGCGGCGCTGGGAGGCGATCGCCGACGGCGTGATGGACGCGGTGGCGGCCAGTTCCTACGAGATCCGCTTTCACGACCAGGCCTGCCGCAGCGCTGCCTGGCTCGACCGGCAGCGCGGCAAGATCGACGCCGGGCTAGCCGCCCTCGAGGCGCGGCTCGGCGGGCGCCCATGGCTGTGCGGCGACGGCATGACCCTCGCCGACATCGCCATCGGCTGCCACCTCGGGTTCGTGCAGGCGCGGATGCCGCAGCTCTTCGACGCCGCGCGGTACCCGGCACTGGCGCGGCTGGTTCGGGAACTGGGCGGGCGCGCCTCGTTCACGACCACGGCGCCGCCGCCGTCGTAGCCGCCCGCGCTCGCCGGCGGCGGTAATGTCCGGGCCGCGCGGCGGCGGCAGCGGCGCCGCGCCGACCCGATCTTCCGCCATGGCGCCCGCTCTCCTCGACCGCTTCATCCCGGCCGCCGACATCCGCGAGCGCTTCGAGACCACGATCCGCGCTCCGGCGGCGTTGGTCATGCGGGTTGCCTCGGAGTTCGACATGCAGTCGGTGCCGGCGGTGAAGGCGATCGTCCGGCTGCGCGAGGCGCTGCTCGGCGCCGGCGAGCGCTCGCCCCGCGTGCCGCAGGGGATCCTCGCCGAGACGAGGAGCCTCGGCTGGGGCGTGCTGGACGAGCAGGCCGGCAGGTTCGTCGTCTGCGGCGCGACATGCCGGCCGTGGCTGGCGGACGTGCGCTTCGTGGCCATTGCTGCCGGCGAATTCGCGTCCTACCGCGAGCCGGACCAGGTCAAGATCGCCTGGACCCTGGAGGCGGAGGAACTCTCCGCCGAGGCCACCCGCTTCGCGCAGGAGACCCGCGCCGTGGCCACCGATGAGGAGGCGCGACGGAAGTTTCGCCGCTACTGGCGCTGGGCGCGCTTCGGCATCATCGCCATCCGCCTGCTGCTGCTGCCCGAGATCCGGCGCGTGGCCGAGCGGCGCTGGGCGGTCGAGCGCGACGCCGGGCGAGGCTGACCGGCTTCCGCGCGGCGGCGCGTGTCCGGGCGCCAGTGGAGCGCCAGAAAGCGGAACGCCGGCCGGCCGCCGCGCGGTCAGCGCCGGCGCAGCCGCCGTGCCCGTTCGATGAGGCGCAGCGCATTGCGATCGGTCGGCGCCTCGACCCACAGTCCATCGACGAGCGCGCGGTCTTCGCCGCGTGCCCGCGCCGCTTCTCGACCGCGACCAGCGCCCGCTGCGAGCGCGCCGTCCGCCGTCATGTCGCGAGTCCATGCCCGCCGACCGGACGGGTGACGCGGTGCTCGCCGAAACCGGCGATCAGCGGCTTCGCCCGGGCGATCGCGTTCCTGACCGCTGCAAGCGCGAGCGATGCCTTGTGCTCGGCCTCGCTGTCCCAGACCTCGGTCACCCAGATCGTCTCGCCGTCGGCCGGGTCTTCGGCGACGACGTAGCTGCGGCACCCCGGCATCGCCGCCGCGTTTTCCAGCAGGATGGCGATCAGTTCGGCGCGCCTGCCGCTCGCGGCCTCGAAGCTGCCGATCAGTCCGTACATGGCCTTGCCTCCGTGCGATGCAGTGTCGTGGCTGGGTGTCTGCGCGGCGGCGTATCGAAGCGCGATCGAAGCGCAGGGCCGGTCGTGGCGTGCGGCCGCTTTCAATCCTCGCCGAGGTGCCCGCGCGCGATCGCCTGATCGCGGTCGCGGAAGATCGCCATCGCGGTGAGCAGGCGCAGGAAGCCGAGCTTGCGATAGAACCCTTCCTTGCCGGGAACCGAGTACAGGATGATCTTCCGGTGCCCGCGCGACGCGTCGACCAGCCGCCGGACGATCTCCCGGCCGAGTCCCAGTCCCTGATGGCTCGGCAGCACCGCGACATCGCAGATGTAGGAGCAATCGGCGCCGTCGGCCAGCGCGCGGCCGGCGCCGACGAGCCTGCCGTCGTCGCGGACGAAGCAGCGGAAGCGGCTGTTGCCGAACACCGTGCGCAGGTGATCGGCGCTCTTGATGCCGAGCGGGGCGACGCGATACAGGTGCTCGAGTTCGCCCCAGTCGATGTCGTCGATGCGGTCGGACCACGAAGGCATCAAGGCGCTCTCCCCCGGCCGGCGATGGCCCGTTGTCACAGGTCCGTCCTCACCTTCCACAGTTCCGGAAACAGCACCACGTCGAGCATGCGCCGCAGGTAGGCCACGCCGCTGGTGCCGCCGGTGCCGCGCTTGAAGCCGATGATCCGCTCGACCGTTGTCACGTGGCGGAAGCGCCACTGGCGGAAGGCGTCCTCCAGATCGATCAGTTCCTCGGCGAGTTCGTACAGACCCCAGTGCGCCTCCGGCTGCCGGTACACCGCCAGCCAGGCGCGCTCGACCGACTCGTCGAAGGAGTGCGGCAGGCGGCGGTCACGCGCGGCGACGCCGGCATCGATGGCGAAGCCGCGGCGGGCGAGCAGGGCGATCGCCTCGTCGTACAGCGACGGCGCT
>CAYLZU010000109.1:2573-9568 GCA_964388005.1 uncultured Burkholderiaceae bacterium | reverse complement strand
AAGCCGGCGATCACCACCGGCTTGGCGTACTCCTGCGCGAAGTGCTCGTACGGCGCACTGCCGATCACCGTGCTGACGTGCGCCGGGCCGATGAAGCCGTCGAGCGGCACCGTGCCGAGCTGCCGCACTTCCGGCGACTCGAGGATGCTGGTGATCGCCGACGGCGTCAGCACGTGGTTGCACACCACGCTGAAGTTCGTCAGACCATCGGCGGCGGCCTGCCTGATGACGAGCGCCGTCGGCGGCGTGGTGGTCTCGAAGCCGATGGCGAAGAACACCACCTGTTCGCCCGCATTGCGGCGCGCCAGTTCGAGCGCATCGGCGGCCGAATAGACCATCGCGATCCGTGCCCCGCGCGCCTTCGCCTTCAGCAGCGACAGGCCGTCGGAGGCCGGCACCCGCAGGCAGTCGCCGTAGGTGGCGAGCAGCACCCGGTGTTCGAGCGCGAGCCGGATCGCCAGGTCGACGCGGCCGATCGGCAGCACGCACACCGGGCAGCCGGGGCCGTGGATCAGCCGGATCTGCGGCGGCAGCAGGTCGGTCACGCCGTAGCGCGAGATGGCGTGCGTGTGGCCGCCGCAGAACTCCATGAAGTGGTAGCGGCGGTCGGGCCGCACCTCGCGCGCGATTCTCTCCGCGATGCCGCGCGCGAGCGCGCCGTCGCGGAATTCGTCGATGTATTTCATCCGCGCCGCTCCGCGGCCGCGGCCATCTCTTCCCCCTCCCCTTCAAGGGGAGGGGGAAGGGGTGGGGATGGGGTGCGATGCCCCGCCGCCGGCGCTGACTTTTTCCCCTCCCCTTCAAGGGGAGGGGGAAGGGGTGGGGATGGGGTTCCGCGAAGCGAGCCGGAGCCTAACCCCATCCCCCTCCCATCCTCCCCCTTGAAGGGGGAGGCGAGTTCTGAGCGCGACCGCGCTTCGGTGTTGCTGCCCCTCCCATCCTCCCCCTTGAAGGGGGAGGCGCCGTCCGCGACGGCCAGTCCCGCCTGCGCGAACAGCGCCAGCGTCCGCTCCGCCTCGGCCGGGTCGAGTTTGGTCAGCGCGTAGCCGACATGCAGGATCACGTAGTCGCCGCCCTCGACATCGTCGACCAGGGCGAGCGAGATCTCCTTGCGGATGCCGCCGAGATCGACCACGGCGGTGTCGCCGGCGCCGAGTTCGACCACCTTGACCGGAACAGCGAGGCACATCTCAGGACTCCATCAACAGACGCCGCGCGACCCACGCCTGGCCGAGGGCGATGCCGCCGTCGTTCGGCGGCGCCTGCACCGCCGTCAGCACGACGAGTCCCCGGGCGCGCAGCAGCGCCGACAGCTGTGTCGCCAGCACCCGGTTCAGCAGGCAGCCGCCGCCGAGGGCAACGGTGGTGAGTTGTTGCCGGCGCGCGGCGAGCGCGATCCACTCGGCCATCGCCGCCGCCAGCGTCGAGTGGAACAGCGCCGCGCCGGTCGCCGCGTCGCGCTCGTCGATCAGCCGTTCGGCAAGCGGCAGCAGGTCGAGAACACCGCCGTCGAGCCGCCACAGCCCGGGCTCGCGCACCACGCCGCCGTGACGGGCGGCCAGCGCTTCCAGCTGCATCGCCGCCTGTCCCTCGTAGTTCATCACGTCGCTCACGCCGAGCAGGCCAGCGGCGGCGTCGAACCAGCGGCCGGCGCTGCTGGTGCGCGGGCAGTTGACATCGCGCGCCAGCAGTTCGGCCACCGCGGCCGCCGCCGGCTGGGCGGCGAAGCGGGCGGCGATTTCATCGCCGCGGCCGAGCTCGTTCAGCACCGCGGCCGCCATTCGCCACGGCTCGCGCGCGGCGCGGTCGCCGCCGGGCAACGGCAGTTCGCGCAGATGGCCGATACGGGTGAAGCCGGCGCCGTCGACACGCAGCAGTTCGCCGCCCCACGGCTCGTCATCGTCGCCGAGGCCGACGCCGTCGAGCGCCGCGCCGAGCAGCGGGCCATCGATGCGATGCTCGGCGGCGACGGCGGCGATATGCGCATGGTGGTGCTGCACGCCGATGGCCGGCACGCCGAGCTCACCGGCCAGGCGCAGAGCCAGCGCGGTGCTGTAGAAGTCGGGGTGCAGGTCGTGCGCCACCGCCTCGGGCCGGATCGCGAGCACCCGCTGCAGGTGGACCACCGCCTCGTCCAGCGCGGCGCGGCTGGCGGCGTTGTCGAGGTCGCCGATGTGCGGCGACAGGAAGGCCTGCGCGCCGCGGGTCAGGCAGGCGGTGTTCTTCAGGTACGCCCCGGTGGCCAGCACCGGCGGGCCGCCGCGGGAAAACCCGATCGGCGCCGGCGTGAAGCCGCGGGCGCGGCGGATGAAGGACGGTGACCGGTGACCGGTGACCGGTGACCGGTCGACCGTGGTGCAGGTCGGCGCCGGCACCCTGACAACGCTGTCGTCGCAGCGCACCAGGATGTCGCGGTCGTGCAGCACGAAGGCGTCGGCGATGCTGCCGAGCCGCGCGATCGCTTCGTCGTTGCCGATCACCAGCGGCTCGCCGCCGGGGTTGGCGCTGGTCATCACCAGCGCCAGCGGCTGCGCCTGCCCGAGCCACGCCGTCCCCGGCGGACGTCCGGCGGCCTCGTGGAACAGCAGGAACTGGATCGGGGTGTATGGCAGCATCAGCCCGACCTCGGCCAGGCCCGGCGCCACGCCGGGCAGGTCGGCATCGCAGCCGGAGAGCTTGGTCAGCAGCACGATCGGTCGTTCGACCGCTTCCAGCAGCGCCGCCACGGAGGCATCGATCGCCGCCAGCTGCCGCGCCGAGGCGACATTGGCGACCATCACCGCGAACGGCTTCTCGTCGCGCTGCTTGCGCGCCCGCAGCCGCATCACCGCCGCGGCGTTGCGGGCGTCGCAGACGAGATGAAAGCCGCCCAGTCCCTTGACGGCGACGATCTCGCCGCGGGCGATTCGCGCCAGCGCGGCGGCGATGACGTCGGAGGCGGCGACCGGCGCGCCCCGCGCATCGGCCAGGGCGAGCCGCGGCCCGCACATCTGACAGGCATTCGGCTGGGCGTGGAAGCGGCGGTCGCGCGGGTCCTCGTATTCGCGCCGGCAGGCCGGGCACAGGGCGAAGCGCGCCATGCTGGTCATCGGCCGGTCGTACGGCAGGCCGGCGGTGATGGTGAAGCGCGGGCCGCAGTGGGTGCAGTTGATGAACGGGTAGCGATGGCGCCGGTCGGCGGGGTCGAACAGTTCCGCCAGGCAGGCATTGCAGGTGGCCGCATCCGGCGTGATGCCGGTGGTCACCGGGCCGGCGCCGCTCGGCTCGATGGCGAAACCGGCACCGAGGGCAACCGGCCGCGCCGGCAGCGCTTCGACGCCGTCGATCCGCGCCAGCGGCGGCGCTTCGGCGGCCAGCCGCGCGACGAAGCGCGACAGCGCCTCGCCGTCGCCGGCGAGCGCGATCAGCACTCCTTCGCCGTCGTTGCGCACCCAGCCGTCGAGGCCGAGCTCGGTCGCCAGCCGGTAGACGAACGGCCGGAAGCCGACGCCCTGCACGCGGCCGCGCACGCGAAGCCAGCGTTGCCGGCGGTGGGCCAGGAGCACGTCGTCCATCGTCGCCTTCAGCGCCCGCCCGCCACCCGCGCTTCGAGCTCGGCGATCCGCCGCCGCAGCGCCGCGATCGTCTGCTGCCGCCGCTCGCGCGCCGCCCGTGCCCCGGCGCGGACCCATTCGAGCCAGGCCGCCATCCCGGCCCCGGTGGTGGCCGAGACCTGCAGCACCTCGATGCCCGGCCGCACGCGGCGCGCGTACTCGATCGCGCGCTCGACGTCGAAGCGCACGTGCGGCAGCAGGTCGATCTTGTTCAGCAGCAGGGCCGAGCTGGCGGCGAACATGTCCGGGTACTTCAGCGGCTTGTCCTCGCCTTCGGTGACCGACAGCACGACCACCTTGTGCGCCTCGCCGAGGTCGAACGCCGACGGGCACACCAGGTTGCCGACGTTCTCGATGAACAGCACCGACTCGTCGGCCGGGTCGAGCGCGGCCAGCGCGCGCTCGATCTGCGATGCATCGAGATGGCAGCCCTTGCCGGTGTTGATCTGGATCGCGCGGGCACCGGTGGCGCGGATGCGGTCGGCGTCGAACGAGGTCTGCTGGTCGCCCTCGATCACCGCCAGCGGCAGTTCCGAGCCCAGGGCGCGGATGGTTTCGACCAGCAGCGTCGTCTTGCCGGCGCCGGGGCTGGACACGAGATTGAGGGCCAGGATGCCGGCGTCCTCGAAGCGGCGGCGGTTTCGCTCGGCGATGGCGTTGTTGGCGCCGAGGATGTCGCGCTCGATGCGCACCATCTGCGCCGCGGTCAACCCCGGCGCGTGCGCGTGCGCCGGGCCATGCCCGTGATCGTGGCCGGCGCCGTGCCCGTGATCGTGGGCGTGCGAATGACGGGTGCCGTCGGCGTGGACGTGCTCGTGGTCGTGCGCTTCGGTCCCGTGCGGGTGGTCGTGGTCGGGGCCGTGGGCGTGATCGTGCGGGTGGGCATGCCGCGTCCCGTCGGCGTGGACATGCTCGTGCTCGTGGCCGGGACCGTGGTGATGATGGTGCTCGGGATGCGCCGGGTCGTGGCCGCCCTCGCCCGGCCCGTGCGCGTGCCGATGCGACGTGATCGTGCCGTCGGGGTTCACGTGCGTGTGCTCGTGTTCGCCTTCGATCCGGGTGTCGCCGCCGCCGCAGCCGCAGGTGGTGCACATGGTGGTTCCCCTTCAGGCAAGTTCCAGTTCCCTGACCCGCATCTCGCCGCCGCCGGTGACCTGCAGCTGCCAGCTGCCGCACTGCGGGCAGGGATCGCCGCGCTCGCCGATGGTGACGCTGCGCGAGCACTGCAGGCACCAGGCGGTGCCCGGCACCTGCACGATGTCGAGTTCCGCCGCCTCGGCCACCGAGCCGCGCTTGACGACGTCGAAGGCGAAGCGCAGCGCCTCGCATTCGACGGCGGCGAGGGCGCCGATCTCCAGCCGCACCGTGCGCACGGTACACGGCTGGTGCGCGCGCGCCGCCTCCTGCACGACGCCGAGCACGCCCTCGGCGAGCGACATCTCATGCATCGTCGATCTCCAGCCGGTAGGCGACGCAGGGGTCGAGCGACTGGATCAGCCACTCGGTTCGCCGCCGCAGGTCGGCCGCGGCGGCTTCGCGCCCGCCGAGGGTCGCCGCGGCCAGCGCCCCCTGCGGATGGAAGTTCCATTCCGTCGGCGCGACGATGCGGTAGCGGCCAACCGTTTCGCCGTCGAGATCGATCTGGTGCAGCAGCAGGCCGCGCGCGGTCTCGGCCCAGCCGAGCCCGCGGCCCCGGCCCAGGTTGACGCAGCCGGCGAGCGGCGCCGGGGGATCGTCGGCGCAGGCGATGCGCGCCAGTTCCGCGAGTCGGGCCGCGAACCGGACCAGCGTCGAGCGGCCGTAAGCATCCGCGAGCGCGGCAGGCAGCGGCTGCCGGGCGAGACGGGCGATGGCCCCGGTCTCGGCCGGTGCGCCGTCGAAGGTCGGCGAGCGCTCGAACCCGGCGTCGCCATCGAGCCTGGCGACGATGCGGCTCGCCGTTTCCTCGTCGTCGAAGCGCGGCAGCAGCGGCACCGGGCTGGCGCCGTGGCCCGGCCCGTCCCGCTGCACCCGGCGCAGGAACCGCGCCGCCGCGGTGTCGCCGCGCCCGATCCAGTGTTCGAACCCGGACACCTGCTCGCACTCGTGCCACTGCCGGGCATCGGCGCCGAGCACGTCGCGCTCGACCACCACCCGCAGCAGGTCGCGGTCGTCGTGCGCCAGCGCCGACCGCGCCGCGGCCAGCGCGGCGTCGTCGGGCTCAAGGCCTTCGGCGCGGTTCCAGTCGATCAGCACCCGCCACAGGTACTCGTGCGCCATCTCCGACTCGATCCGGCGCACCTGCGCCGAGTCGGCCGTGCCGGCGGCGCCGCGGGCGGCGATGAGCGCCAGTTCGGCGGCGACATGCTGCGACCGGCCGCAGATCGCGAACAGCCGCGGCACCAGCGCCACCGCCTCGGCCGCCGGCCGTCCCGCCAGCAGCCGGTCGGCGAGCTGCGGCCGCGTCGAGTCGATGCGAACCTGCCGCACGATCCCGCCGCGGACGCCGACGGCGACCGCGAGTTCGCCGGCGAGATCGGCGGTCGTCATCACTGCTCCGGCAGCGCCGCCGCCGGATCGAGCCAGCGGCCGCGCAGGAAGTCGCGCTTGCTCACCGGCGCCGGCGCCGGCGACTCCGCCGCCACCTTCGCCGCGGCGGCATCGGGGTCGAGCAGCGCCAGCAGGCAGGCCTCGGCCGTGGCGCGCGCGGTGTCGTGGTCGGCGAACTCGAACATCGGCGAGAACAGCGAGCACGACAGGAATTCGCCGGCTTCACCCTCGCGGCCGCCGAGAAAGCTCATCTCCCCGGCCGGGAAGGTGAGCTGCGCATACTCGCCGGCGGCGAGCCGCGGCCACTGCACCGCGACCTCGCCGCCCGTGGCGGCACCGTCGCCCGGCAGCAGCAGCAGATTCATGAACCACGGCGTCACCAGCACGCCGAGCCACAGTCCGCGCCAGCGGCGCAACCCGACCACCTCGACGCGCAGGGCGTCGTTGACGAACGGCAGCCCCGTCATCCGGTCGCGGTGCACGCGCTCGAAAGCAGCCTGCACCCGGGCGGCGACGGCGGTGGCGGCGGCATCAGTCATCGGACAGCAGCAGGAAGCCGCTCTTCTCGTTGAAACAGTTGGGACAGGTCCAGTGCGGCGGCAGTTCGTCGAACGGCGTTCCCGGCGCGATCTGCCAGACCGGATCGCCGACCTCAGGGTCGTAGACGGTCCAGCAGATCTTGCACTCGAACCTCGGCCCCGCGCTCATGCCGAACCGCTCTCGCCCATCCAGTCGAGCAGTTCGCGCATCCGCTCGCGGCTGTCGGCGAGGTCGTCGGGCGCGGCGATCGCCACCTCTGGCACGTCGACCACTTCGAGGGTGTTCAGGATCAGCGTCTGCATGCTGTTGAAGTACTGCACCCGCCACAGGTTG
>CAYLZU010000109.1:0-2563 GCA_964388005.1 uncultured Burkholderiaceae bacterium | reverse complement strand
CGTCGAGGTGATGCGGCAATTGCCGAAGCCGCGCGACAGGATCGCCACCGGCCCCACCGGCGCCGCCCGCTCCAGCACCACCTGGTCCTCCGGCGTCAGCGGCAGCAGCGTCAGGTTGATCACGTGCGCCTGCCGGCCGGGCGTCCAGTGCAGCACCTGCTCGCGGATCTCGGTCAGCAGCGCCGGCGAGTTCATGGCACCCGGCGGCAGATCGAACAGCGGCAGGTGCGTGGTCGAGGCGCGCTGCGCCCGTTCGACCGCCACCGGCGGCACCGCGCAGGCGCGCAGCCAGTCGTGCGCGACTCCGCCGTCGTCGCGCAGGTGCAGCTCTCGCCAGACGCCGGCGAACACCGTCTCCTGGATGCGGATCACTTCGCCGCCGTTGCGGGTGGCGACGCGGATGCAGACCTCGCCTTCGCCGAGCGACTCGTTCAGCACGCGCACGACGCCGGCGGGCAGGCCGGCGAGTTCGTAGCAGGGCGAACCGACGGCCATCTCGTCGACGAAGCGCGCCAGCAGCCGCTGCGCGGCGCCGATGCTCGACGGATCGGCATCCGCGGGCACCTGCGGCATCGAGAAGGTCGGAACCTCCAGCGGGAACGGCAGGTAGTTGAAGCCGTCGTCCTGCGCCTGCGAACCGGGGCCGAGGATGTCGAACGCGGTGCGAACCGGAACCGGAAACTCTTTCATCGCCTTGGTCTCGCTTCAATGTTGTGTCAGTGGCAACCGTGCCCGGGCCGGTCGCCTTCGGCGGTGACGGCGATGCCGATCGCCGGCGGGCGCGTCGGCTCGGCGTCCAGCAGCGCCGACAGTTCATCGACGAACGCTTTCCATTCGCGCAGGCCGTCGATGGCGCCGACGTAGCGGCCGTCCTTCAGCAGCACCAGCGCCGGCCAGCGGCGGAAGCCGTACCGCGGCGCCAGCGCCCGCGCCGCCGCCGGCAGCAGCAGCCCGGTGCGGAAGCGGCCCGGCAGCGCCGCGGCCAGTTCGGGAACGATCACCGCCAGATCGAGCGTCTCGCGGTAGATGACCGGGTCTTCGGTGAAGACGAGGAGCGCGGCGCCCGGAGCGCCTGCCCATGCGTCGAAGCCGTCCGGCGAGAGCACCGTGGCCGGGGTGACGGAGAGCAGCCGCTGCAGCAGCGGATGCAGCGGGCGGGCGGCGGCGGCGGGGGCGGCGACTTCGGCGGTCATCGGTTCGGCTCCGGTGTCATGACGTGCGCAGGTGTTCGGGCAGCTGCGGCGTGCGGTCGACGAGGTCGGCGAACAGCGCGTCGATGCCCGGCTGCGCCGACGCCGTGTCGGTGTCGAGCGCGATGGAAAGCGCCGCCAGCGCATCGCGGATCTGCCGCGCCTCCTGCGGATCGAGCACGCGCCGCGCGGCGCCGTGAAAGGCCAGCACCCAGGTGCCGGGCGGTTGCTGGCCGACGATCATCATGTCGAGCGTGCGGCGCTCGACGGCGCCGTCAGCCGACTCGGCCAGCGCCACGGCGCGGATGCCGTCGCCGCTTTCGATTCGCATGGGAACGCCGATGCACATCAGCGCGACTCCACCTGCCGCCGGATGTTGAGGAAACGGGCGTCGCCGACGCGGCAGGCTTCGGCTTCGCCGGGGCGGCCGGACTCGTACGCATCGAGCGCCAGGGCGTCGGCATTCAGCCGCTCGACGGCGGCGCCGGATCGCGGCTTCAGGGTGCAGCCCCAGGCCGCCAGTTCCTCGACCGCCAGTTCGATCGCCAGCGGCAGTCGTTCGCGAACCGGTGCGCTCAGGCTGCCGCCAAAGTCGGACAGGATCTGCGGCTGCACCCCGATCAGCGTCAGCCGGGCCGGGAAGCGCCCTTGCAGATCGGCGATCGACAGCAGGTCCTGGAAGCTCTGCTGGTGCAGGCTCATCTTCGTCGCCGACCAGGCCGGCACCTCGCGGTCGCGCAGCACCCGCAGGCTGCCCGGCTGGAGCCCGAAGTCGATGGCGTCGAACACCAGCACCGCGGCGTGGCTGACGACCACGTCGAGCAGGTTCAGTCCCTGCGTGCCGCCGTCGAGCAGATGGACCTCGTCGGGCGCCTCGAAGGCGTCATGCAGCGCCTCGACGGCGCGGACGCCGAAGCCGTCGTCGGCCCAGAGGACGTTGCCGATGCCCAGCACCAGGACGTCGCGCGTCGACGAGTCATGCCCGGAGCCGGCGCTGTTACTGAACGCGTTACTCATGAGGCCGAAGCGTTACGCATACCGTGGCATCCGCCTTGATCAAGCTCAACGACGGGCGCCGCGGTCGGCGCGATCGGCCGCATGCCCCCGGATCGCGTCCGGCAATTGCGGTTGCCGCGGATGCGTCGCGCGCGCGGGCGCGCGCCCCTCTCGATACCCGATCGGTCCTGTCGGCCTTGCGCACCCGGATACCGCGCCGCCGTCAGGGGCGCGGGCGCGGCGCCCGACGGAGCGGAACGGTTGCGTTAAGCCGCCGCCGGCAGGCGGCTAGATCCCGAGCCGCCTCGCGGCCTCGTGCAGATCCCAGTCGCACTGCAGCTGCATCCAGAACGTCGCTTCGTTGCCGAAGTAACGCG
>CAYLZU010000108.1:8997-9572 GCA_964388005.1 uncultured Burkholderiaceae bacterium | reverse complement strand
GCGCGCCGTCGACGTCGGCGTCGGTCATGATGATGATGCGGTGGTAGCGCAGCTTCGCCACGTCGAAGTCGTCGCTGCCGATGCCGGTGCCCAGCGCCGTGATCAGCGTGACGATGGCGTCGCTGGACAAGAGCTTCTCGTAGCGCGCCTTCTCGACGTTGAGGATCTTGCCGCGCAGCGGCAGGATCGCCTGGAACTTGCGGTCGCGGCCCTGCTTGGCGGAGCCGCCGGCCGAGTCGCCCTCGACGATGTACAGCTCGCACTTGGCGGGGTCGCGCTCCTGGCAGTCGGCGAGCTTGCCCGGCAGCCCGGCGCCGTCGAGCAGGCCCTTGCGGCGGGTCATCTCGCGCGCCTTGCGCGCGGCCTCGCGGGCGCGGGCGGCGTCGACGATCTTGCCGCAGATGATCTTGGCGTCGACCGGCTTTTCGAGCAGGTAGGTTTCGAGCGCCCGCGCCACCACGTCTTCGACCGCCGGCCGCACCTCGCTGGAGACCAGCTTGTCCTTGGTCTGCGAGCTGAACTTCGGCTCCGGCACCTTGACGGACAGCACGCAGGCCAGGCCCTCGCGCATGTCG
>CAYLZU010000108.1:0-8952 GCA_964388005.1 uncultured Burkholderiaceae bacterium | reverse complement strand
CAGGTTCTCGCTGTAGGCGTCGTTCCACTGCATCGCCACCTCGACGCCGACCGGAACGCCGCCGGCGCTCGACTCGGCCGAGACGTGGAAGACGTTCGGATGCAGCACCGTCTTGGCGCGGTTGATGTACTCGACGAAACCCCTGACGCCGCCGGAGAAGGCGAAGTCCTCCTCCTTGCCGCTCCTCTGGTCGATCAGGCGGATGCGGACGCCGTTGTTGAGGAAACTCAGTTCGCGCAGCCGCTTGGACAGGATCTCCCAGTGGAACTCGACCTTGCCGAAGATCTCCTCGTCGGGCAGGAAGTGGACCTCGGTGCCGCGGCGGTCGGTGTCGCCGATCACCTTCATCGGCGACACCGGCACTCCGTCGAGTTCCTGCACCACGCGATCCTGGACTTCGCCGAGGCGGAACTCGAGAAAGTGCACCTTGCCGTCGCGGCGGACCGTCAGCCGCAGCCACTTCGACAGCGCGTTGACGCAGGACACGCCGACGCCGTGCAGGCCGCCGGAGACCTTGTAGCTCGACTGGTTGAACTTGCCGCCGGCGTGCAGTTCCGTCAGCGCGATCTCGGCCGCCGAGCGCCTCGGCTCGTGCTTGTCGTCGAGTTTGATGCCGGTCGGAATACCGCGGCCGTTGTCGATCACCGACAGCGAGTTGTCGGTGTGGATGGTGACGACGATGTCGTCGCAGTAGCCGGCCAGGGCCTCGTCGATCGCGTTGTCGACGACCTCGAACACCATGTGGTGCAGGCCGGTGCCGTCGTGGGTGTCGCCGATGTACATGCCCGGCCGCTTGCGGACCGCTTCCAGTCCTTCGAGGATCTGGATGCTGGCGGCGCCGTAGTCGGCGCCATTGCCGTCCGCAGGCTGCGGCGGTGGGATCGGTACTGCTGACATGAATTCCTTTGCTGTTCCCGTTCCCGCGTGCCGGCGCGGCCGGTGCGGGATGGCAGGCGCGGCGGCGCCGGAGACTCAGATGCGCATCGGCATCACGACATACTTGAACCGCTCGCTGTCGGGCATGGTGATGAGGGCGCTGCCCAGAGCGTCGCCGAGGGCGAAGGCCACCTGCTCGCACTTCAGGTTGGCGAGCACGTCGAGCAGGTAGGTGACGTTGAAGCCGATGTCGAGGGCGTCGCCGGAGAACTCGATCTCGAGCTCCTCCTGGGCGTCTTCCTGGTCGGAGTTGGTCGAGTTGATCTTCAGGCTGCCCGGCGCCACCACCATGCGCACGCCCTTGAACTTGTCCGTGGTCAGGATCGCCGCCCGCTGCAGCGCCGCCGCCAGCAGCTCGCGGCCGACGGTGAAGCGGCGCGTGTTGCCTGCCGGGATCACCTTGGTGTAGTCGGGGAACTTGCCCTCGACCAGCTTCGAGATGACGTCGATGCCGCCGAAGGAGAAGCGGACCTGGCTCGCCGCCATCTGCACCCGCACCGGAACGTCGGCGCTGTCGGGCAGCAGCCGCGTCAGTTCGTGAATCGTCTTGCGCGGGATGATCGCTTCGATGCGGCTACCGACGGCGCCGTCGTTGCCGACTTCGCACATCGCCAGCCGATGACCGTCAGTGGCTACCGCACGCACCGTCGGGCCGTCGACCACGAGCAGCATGCCGTTGAGGTAGTAGCGGATGTCCTGCGCCGCCATCGCGTAGTGGACCATCGCCAGCAGATGCTTCAGCGTCGCCGCCGGCAGGACGAACTCGGCGGTGTAATCGGCGGCGGCGATGGCCGGGTATTCCTCCGCGGCCATGGTCTGCAGGTTGAAGCGGCTGCGGCCGGAGGAGACGGTGAGCTTCTTGCCGGCGAGCGACAGCGCGACATCGGCCTCGGGAAGCGCGCGCAGGATGTCGGTGAGCTTGCGCGCCGAAACGGTGGTCGCGGCCGAATCGTGGCCAACGCCGATGCTGGCCTGCGTCTGGATCTGGAGCTCGAGGTCGGTGGCGGTGAAGGAGACCTGCTCGGCCTCCTTGCGGATCAGCACGTTGGCGAGGATCGGCAGCGTCTGCCGACGCTCGACAATGCCGCTGACCACCTGCAGCGGCTTGAGCAATGCATCACGGCCGGCTTTGACGAGTTGCATTGGTTTATGTCTCTTTCAGAACAAGACAAGCTAATCGATAAAGGCGGCCGGCACCTGTGGGCAAGCCGCTTCGCGTCCGCTGCGTCAAGGACTTGCCGGTGATGAATGGCTGTGGACTGCCGGTTGGCACGGGTCGCATCGCCTGTGGGCGCCGATGAACAGTTGTGCCGCATTCGCGGAAAGCCGCGTATTTTCCCACGCTTGTCCACAACCGTGGGCGCGGCTCATCCCCAGGCATTGCACAGCGGGCGGGTGCCGGATCAGCGCTTCAGCGACTGCTCCAGCACGTGCAGGGCATGGTTCAGTTCGGTGTCCTTGGCCCGCAGCTGCGTGACCTTGCGCACCGCGTGCAGGACCGTGGTGTGGTCGCGGCCGCCGAACAGTTCGCCGATCTCGGGCAGGCTCTTCTGCGTCATTTCCTTGGCCAGGTACATGGCGATCTGCCGCGGCATGGCGATCGAGTTCGGCCGCCGCTTGCTGTACATGTCGGCGACCTTGAGCTTGTAGTAGTCGGCGACCGCCTTCTGGATCAGCTCGACGGTGATCTGGCCGGTGCTGGCACCGAGCAGGTCCTTCAGTGCCTCCCGGGCCACGTCGACGGTCAGGGGGCGGCCGTGAAACGACGCGAAGGCGAGGATCTTGCGCAGCGCGCCTTCGAGTTCCCGGACATTGCTGCGCAGGTTCTTGGCGACGAAGAAGGCGACATCCTCGGACAGTTCGGCGTGTTCGAGCTCGGCCTTCTTCAGCAGGATGGCGACCCGCATTTCGAGCTCCGGCGGTTCGATGCCGACCGTCAGCCCGGAAGAAAACCTCGAGACCAGGCGGTCTTCGATGTCCTTCAGCTCCTTCGGATAGGTGTCCGAGGTGATGATGATCTGCTTGCGGCCGGCAACCAGCGCCTCGAAGGCGTAGAAGAACTCCTCCTGGGTCCTGCTCTTGCCGCCGAAGAACTGGATGTCGTCGATCAGCAGCAGGTCGAGCGAGTGGTAGTAGCGCTTGAACTCGTCGAAGGCCTTCTTCTGGTAGGCGCGCACGACGTCGCTGACGTACTGCTCGGCATGGATGTAGCGCACCTTGGCGCCCGGCCGGCGCGCCAGGATGCCGTTGCCGACCGCATGCACGAGATGGGTCTTTCCGAGCCCGACCCCGCCATAGAGGAACAGGGGGTTGTAGGAACCGCCCGGATTCTCGGCGACCTGCATGGCCGCTGCCCGGGCGAGCTGATTCGCCTTGCCGGTGACGAAGTTGTCGAAGGTCAGCGCCGGCTGCAGTCGGGCCCGTTCGAGGTGCTGCAGGAAGCCTGCCGCCGGAAGCACCGGTGGATCGCCGGAGGTCTCGGCAGGGGTGGTCAGACCGACCGGATCCGCGGCCGGGTCCGCAGCGGCCTCCGGCACCAGGGCGGGCGAGACCTCGAAAAGGACGTCGACCGGATGACGCGCGATATCGGTCGCGGCGGCGCGGATGCGCGCCTCGAACTGACTGCGGACGGCGTCGAGCTTCAGCCGGTTCGGCGCCCCGATTCTCAGGCGGCGGGCCACCTCGTCGTAGTCGATCATTCGCAACGGCTTGATCCAGGCGACGTATTGCTGCGGCGTCAGTTCTCGCTCCAGGACCCTGGAGCAGTCTTGCCAGATGTGGTCCATCGTTTTGCTTTTGGCCCCCTCGACGTCCGAGGTGCCGCTGAACACGGCCCCGGATCCATTCTTCCGAAAATCAGGATGCAGGCTCTTGACTGAAAAAAGCCTGAAATCAGCGCATTTAGAGTGTTTTCCCCTTGTCTGCCCGCTTTCCAGATGCTCTTGATTGCCGGGCCTTCTCGCGTGTGACGGGTCGACTTGGGAGGCGGCAGTCTAGCCACGCTGCCGGCGCTTATCCACAGCGGGACCCGTGTTGCACATCGGATGAGCAAGGGATGTCGTTCATTTGGCGGAGAATTACGAGAGAGTGTTTGCTCACATACTCGTCGCTACGCGCTGTGGGCCAAGCGAAATTTTTTTCGCCGGTTTCAGACCTGTGAATAAGGTCTGGAAACCTGTGGAGAACTCGCCCGGCGGACGGCGAGTAGACGCTCCGCTCGGCGCCGGCCCGCGTCGTTTGACTCGGCTGTCGCTCATCGCTTCTAATACCGGGCTTTTTGCGGCTGCCGCCACTGGTTTGACGGTCGCAACTACATTCCTTGTCGTCGGGCGTGGAATCCGCCATTGCCGCCGGCTGCAAGCAGGGATTCTCGCCATGTCCACTAAGCGCACCTTCCAACCCTCGGTCGTCAAGCGCAAGCGCACGCACGGCTTCCTGGTCCGCATGCGTTCGCGCGGCGGTCGCGCGGTCCTGAATGCCCGCCGCGCCAGAGGCCGCAAGCGCCTCGCCGCCTGAGCCGGCGACCGGCGGCGGCGCCCGGGCCTGCCTGCCGCCGGCTCGCAGACTGCTCAGGCCCGACGAGTTCTCTGCCGTGATTTCCGACCCCAAGGCGTTGCGCCTCGGTTCCCGGTGGCTGTCCCTGGTGGCCGGACGGGTTCAGCCGCGGCCGAGGAACGTCCCGGTCCGGTTCGGCTTCACCGCCTCGAAGCGGCAGGCGCGGCGCGCCATCGACCGCAACACCGTCAGGCGGGTCCTGAGAGAGTCGGCGCGGCGTCACCTCGCGATCCTCGACGGCGCCGCCGGCGACCGACCGGTCGATGTCGTGCTGAGATTGAAGGCGCCGGCCGGCGGGGCAGCCCGGCGGGCGCGTCACGCCTGGAAGGCAGCACTGCGCGCCGAGGCGGACGCCCTGTTGCTGAAGCTTGCCGACTGGCTCGGCAGCGATGCCGGGAGGAACCCGTGAAGCCGCTCCTTCTGCTGCTGCTGCGGGGGTATCGGTTCGTGCTGTCGCCCTGGATCGGCGGCAGCTGCCGATACTGGCCAACCTGTTCGGAGTACGCCCGCGAGGCGATCGAACTGCACGGCGCCGCGCGGGGCAGTTACATGGCCCTTGCCCGGCTGGCGCGTTGCCACCCCTACGGAGCGGGCGGCGTCGATCCCGTCCCGCCCCGCTTCCGTTGGCGCTGCTGGTGCGGCGACGAAACGTCGATGGAGGCCGCCGCGGAGATCCTGCGGCCCGCCCACGGCCCGGCCCGAAGGACAGATTGATGAAGGAAGGCATGGATTTCCAGCGCACGGTGCTGTGGGTGATCTTTGCGATGTCGCTGCTGTTCCTCTGGGACAACTGGCAGCGCTACCAGGGTCGGCCATCGCTGCTCGGAGGCCCGCCGGCGCCGGCGGCGAGCAAGGACCAGCCGGCGGCGAAGGCGGAGGCGCCCGCGCCGGCTGCGATTCCGGCGGACGCGGCCGTTCCCCAACTGAGCCAGCGACCGGCGGCGACGCCGACGCCGGCTGCCGAAGCCCCAGCGGCCGCCATTCCGCCGGCGGCGCAGAAGGTGCGCATCGAGACCGACCGCATCCGCGCCGACATCGATCTCAATGGCGCCGTGGTCAGCCGCGCCGAGCTGTTGCAGCAGCGCGTCGAGCCCGACTGGACCGCGAGCGGGTTCCTGTCGCTGGTCACCGGCAAGAAGCAGGATCCCGACGCCAACGTGGTCCTGCTCGAGGTCAGTCCGAACCGCGTCTACGTCGCCCAGAGCGGCCTGATCGGCGGCCCCGACCTGCCGACGCATCGAACGCCGTTCGTGAAGGTCGACGGTCCGACCCGCCTGGAGCCCGGCCAGGACAAGCTGGAGGTCAGGTTCGTCTCCGAGTCGGGCAATGTCAGGCTGACCAAGACCTACACCTTCCACCGCGGCCGCTACGCGATCGATGTCCGCCACGACATCGAGAACATCGGCCAGGCGCCGATCAGGCCTTCCGTGTACCTGCAGCTGATGCGCGACGGCAACAAGCCGGAAGGCGAGTCGGGCATGTACTACACGTTCACCGGCCCGGCGGTCTACTCGGAGTCCGGCAAGTTCCAGAAGATCGACTTCTCGGACATCGACAAGAAGAAGCAGTCCTACGTCGCGAGTGCCGACAACGGCTGGATCGCGATGATCCAGCACTACTTCGTGACCGCCTGGGTGCCGCCGGGGGGGGCGGCGCGCGAGAACTACACGCGGACGGTCGACAAGAACCTTTACACGGTCGGCACCATCGCGCCGCTGCCGGAAATCGCGCCGGGCGCTTCGGCGAGTCTGGTATCGACGCTGTATATCGGGCCGCAGGACCAGCGGGCGCTCGAGCAGATCGCGCCCGGGCTGGAACTGGTCGTCGATTACGGCTGGCTCACCGTCATCGCCAAGCCGCTGTTCTGGCTGCTGCAGTTCCTGCACGGCCTGGTCGGCAACTGGGGCTGGGCGATCGTGCTGCTCACCGTGCTGATCAAGGCCGCCTTCTATCCGCTGTCGGCCGCGAGCTACAAGTCGATGGCCAAGATGAAGGAAGTCACGCCGCGCCTGATGAAGCTGCGCGAGCAGTACGGCGACGACAAGCAGAAACTGAACACGGCGATGATGGAGCTTTACAAGACCGAGAAGATCAACCCGCTCGGCGGCTGCCTGCCGATCCTGGTCCAGATCCCCGTGTTCATCGCCCTGTACTGGGTGCTGCTGGCCAGCGTCGAGATGCGCAATCAGCCGTGGCTGCTGTGGGTGCAGGACCTGGCGACTCCGGATCCGTGGTTCATCCTGCCGCTGCTGATGATGGCCACCATGTGGATCCAGTTCAAGCTCAACCCGACGCCGCCGGACCCGATCCAGGCCAAGGTGATGGCGGCGATGCCGTTCATCTTCGGCATCATGTTCTTCATGTTCCCCGCCGGGCTGGTGCTGTACTGGCTGGTCAACAACATCCTCTCCATCGCCCAGCAGTGGTACGTGACCCAGCAGATCGCCAAGGCGAAGCCGGTGGGCTGACCGGAGCGGCGCCGGAACCCGCGCCGCGGCGGGCAGAAGTCAGCGGCGCGGCAGCAGGAACAACGGCCACACCCACAGCGACGCGGTCCACTTGAGCACCCGCGCCACCGACAGCCCGCCCTGCTCGGCGCCGGCGGTGAGCCGGAACAGCACGAAGCCACCGGCGGCCACGTAGACGACCAGGCCGGTGTACACCCAGGCCCGGCCGCCGTAGTCGAGCGGCAGGCTGCCGCCGATCACGGCGGCGATCATCACCGACAGCACGACCGCGATCAGCACCCCGGCGAGCGAGCGGCCGTACTTGATGAGCGGATCGTTGTCGTGGGACATCGGGCGGCCGTCGAGACAGACGGTGCGCAGGGTACAAGAAGCCGCCGCGGCCCCTGTGTTAGCGTTTTTCCGTGTTCTCCGACCGCGACCCGATCGCCGCCATCGCCACCGCGCCGGGTCGCGGCGGCATCGGCATCGTGCGCGTCTCCGGCGCCGACCTGGCGCCGGTGCTCGAAGGGCTGCTCGGCGCCGAGCGGGCGCGCCGGCTGGCGCCGCGACACGCCACCTTCTGCCCGTTCCTCGATGCCAACGGCCGACCCATCGACGAGGGGCTGGCGCTGCTGTTCCCGTCGCCGCACTCGTACACCGGCGAAACGGTGCTCGAACTGCAGGGCCACGGCGGGCCGGTGGTGCTGCAACTGCTGCTCGCCCGCTGCCTGGAGGCCGGGCGGCCGATCGGCCTGCGCCTGGCGCAGCCGGGCGAGTTCACCCGCCGCGCGTTCATGAACGACCGCCTCGATCTGGCCCAGGCCGAGGCGGTGGCCGACCTGATCGACGCCAGCACCGAGGCCGCCGCCCGCTCGGCCAGCCGCTCCCTTGCCGGCGAGTTCTCGCGCCGCATCGGCGCCCTGGTCGAGGCGCTGCTCGAGCTGCGCACGCTGGTCGAGGCCACGCTCGACTTCCCGGACGAGGAGATCGACTTCCTGCAGGCGGCCGACGCCCGCGGCCGGCTGGCGTCGATCCGCGCCGAACTCGACGACGTGCTGTCCCGGTCGCGGCAGGGCGCGGTGCTGCGGCACGGGCTGAACGTGGTGCTGGTGGGCGCGCCGAACGTCGGCAAGTCGAGCCTGCTCAACGCGCTGGCCGGCGAGGAGGTCGCGCACGTTGGCCGAGGTGGCGCGCGCCGACGTGGTGCTGCACCTGGTCGACGCCGCCGCGCCGGCCGCCGACGCCGACGTGCTGGCGCAGGTGACCGAACGCGCCGGCCGCGGCGTGCCGCTGCTCACCGTGAGCAACAAGATCGACCTCGTGGACGAGCCGCCGCGCAGCGAAGGACGCGCGGTGTGGCTGTCGGCGAAGACCGGCGCCGGCCTCGACCACCTGCGCGAAGCGCTGCTCGCGGTGGCCGGCTGGACGGCCGCCACCACCGGCGAGGACGTTTTCCTCGCCCGCGAGCGCCATCTGCAGGCGCTGGCGCGGGCGCAGGAGCACCTCGCCGCCGCCGCCGAGCAGGCCGACGCCGAGCACGGCTACGGCAACGCGCAGCTCGAACTGTTCGCCGAGGAGCTGCGGCTGGCGGGACAGCGGCTCGGCGAGATCACCGGCGAGGTGACGGCCGACGATCTGCTGGGGCGGATCTTCTCGCGCTTCTGCATCGGTAAATAGGTGCACTTCCGGAGAGGTCCGGCGCGGTCCGAAGTTGTACTGTAAGTCTTTGTACTAAAAATATTTTAGTTCCTCAAGCGGCCGAAAGCGACCGACGGCAGCCGATCTCTCCTGAGTACACATATGAGTACACATGGCGCGTAGGATGAGTGAGATTCCTCGTGTGTACTCAAAGGCCCGCCCATGCCGCTCACCGACACCGCCATCCGCGCGCTCAAGCCCAGGTCCGTCCGCTACAGCAGGAGCGACGAGCGCGGTCTCGTGCTCGAGGTGTTCCCGACCGGGGGCATGCTCTGGCACTACCGGTATCGCCTGAACGGCAAGCAGGAGCGGGTGA
>CAYLZU010000107.1:5874-9665 GCA_964388005.1 uncultured Burkholderiaceae bacterium | reverse complement strand
AACAACTTCAACGCCCCGTCGGCGATCTGCGTCGCCGCCGTGCTGTACGTGTTCCGTACCCTGGTCGACGACGAGATCCCGCTGAACGCCGGCTGCCTGAAGCCATTGCGCATCGTCATTCCCGAGGGCTCGATGCTCAATCCGCGCTACCCGGCCGCGGTCGTCGCCGGCAACGTCGAGACCTCCAGCTGCATCACCAATGCGCTGTTCGGCGCTCTCGGTGTGCTGGCGTCGAGCCAGGGGACGATGAACAACTTCACCTTCGGCAACGAGCGGCACCAGTACTACGAGACGATCTCCGGCGGCTCCGGTGCCGGCATCAGCGACCTGGCCGCCGGGACCGAATCGAAGGAGGGCTTCGACGGCACCGATGTCGTGCAGACCCACATGACCAACTCGCGCCTGACCGACCCCGAGGTGCTGGAGTTCCGCTTCCCGGTGCGCCTGGACAGCTACTCGATCCGCCACGGCTCCGGCGGCCGCGGCCGCTGGCATGGCGGCAGCGGCGGCACGAGGCGGGTGCGCTTCCTGGAGCCGATGACGGCCTCGATCCTGTCCAACAACCGCGCCATCGCGCCGTTCGGGCTGGCCGGCGGCGAGCCGGGGCAGCCGGGGCGCAACACCGTCGAGCGTGCCGACGGCCGCATCGAGGTGCTGACCCACATCGGCAGCGTCGAGGTCGGGCCAGGCGACGTGTTCGTGATCGAGACCCCCGGCGGCGGCGGCTTCGGTCGAGCCGCCTCCTGAGGCCGGCGGGAACGCGCGCGCCGATATACTGCGGCGCCTCGCTGGCCTCGGTTGTTCCCTCCCCGGCAGCGAGCGCCCGCCGCATGTCCCCAGACGATTCCTACCTCGCGCTCGACGGCCCGGGCGCACTGTCCGCCTTTCGCATGCGCGGCCTGCTGGCGCGGGTGCAGGCGATCGTTCCCGCCGCCGTCGGCCTGCATGCGCGGCACGTGCACTTCGTGCACACGCGAGGCCGGCTCGACGGGCACGAGCGGGCACGTCTGGACGCGCTGCTCGACTACGGCGAGGCCGCCGCGCCGCCGAAGGGCGAGCCCGCGGCGCAGTGGCTGGTCGTGCCGCGGCTTGGCACGATCTCGCCCTGGGCGAGCAAAGCCACCGACATCGCCCGCAACTGCGGCCTGGAACGGGTGCTGCGCATCGAGCGCGGCACCCGCTTCGGCCTGACCCTGAAAGGCGGGCTGTTCGGCCGCCGGGCCATCGATGCCGACGCCGCGCAGCGCATTGCCGCGCTGCTGCACGACCGGATGACCGAGACCGTGCTGCCGGCCGACGCCGACTGCGCGCAGCTGTTCCGCGAGCTGCCCGGCAGGCCGATGGCGCGCGTCGCGGTGACGGCGCAGGGTCGCGCCGCGCTGGCGCAGGCGAACGTCGAGATGGGCCTGGCGCTGTCCGACGACGAGATCGACTACCTGCTCGACGCCTACACCGCGATGCGGCGCGACCCGACCGACGTCGAGCTGATGATGTTCGCGCAGGCCAACTCCGAGCACTGCCGGCACAAGATCTTCAACGCCCGCTGGACCATCGACGGGCAGACCCAGCCTTCGAGCCTGTTCGGCATGATCCGCAGCACGCACGAGGCGGCGCCGCAGGCCACGATCGTGGCCTACTCCGATAATGCGGCGGTGATCGAAGGCGGCATGGCGCGGCGGCTGTACCCGCGCGGCGACGGCGCCATCGGCACCGAGTTCGCCGCCGGCGACGAACCGACGCACGTCGTCTTCAAGGTCGAGACGCACAACCATCCGACCGCCATTTCGCCGTTTCCGGGCGCCGCCACCGGCACCGGCGGCGAGATCCGCGACGAGGGCGCCACCGGCCGCGGCGCCAGGCCCAAGGCCGGGCTTTGCGGTTTCTCCGTCTCGCACCTGCGGCTGCCCGGGTTCCCCATGCGCTGGGAAAACGACAGCGATGTCGCCTCAGGCGCGAAGAGCGAGCGCGACTACGGCTTTCCGTCCCGGATCAGCACGGCCCTTGCGATCATGATCGAGGGGCCGATCGGCGCCGCCGCGTTCAACAACGAGTTCGGCCGGCCGAACCTGGTCGGCTACTTCCGCTCCTTCGAAGCCAACGTCGGCGGCACGCGCTACGGCTATCACAAGCCGATCATGATCGCCGGCGGCATCGGCGCGATTCGTGCCTCCCAGACCCACAAGCTCGATCTGCCGCCGGGCACGCTGCTGATCCAGCTCGGCGGGCCGGGCATGCGCATTGGCCTCGGCGGCGGCGCCGCCTCCAGCATGGGCGCGGGAGCCAACACCGAGCAGCTCGACTTCGACTCCGTGCAGCGCGGCAACGCCGAGATGCAGCGCCGCGCGCAGGAGGTGATCGACCGCTGCTGGATGCTCGGCGACGGCAACCCGATCCTGTCGATCCACGACGTCGGCGCCGGGGGGCTGTCGAATGCGATGCCCGAACTCGCCGATTCCGCCCGCCGCGGCGCGCGCTTCGAGCTCGCCAGGGTGCCGATCGAGGAAAGCGGCATGAGCCCGCTGGAGATCTGGTGCAACGAGTCGCAGGAGCGTTACGCGCTGGCGGTGGCGCCGGAGCAGCTGGCTGCCTTCGACTGGATCTGCCGGCGCGAGCGGGCGCCGTACGCGGTGGTCGGCCGCATTACCGAGGAGCGGCAGCTGGTGGTCGAGCGCGGCGACGGCGAACCGGCGGTGGACATGCCGATGGAGGTGCTGCTCGGCAAGCCGCCGAAGATGCACCGCGACGTCACCCGCCTGCCGGTGGCGCTGCCGCCGATCGAGACCGCCGGCTTCGATCTGAGCCAGGTGCTGCTCGACGTGCTGCGCCATCCGACGGTGGCGAGCAAGAGCTTTCTCGTCACCATCGGCGACCGCAGCGTCGGCGGGCTGAACTGCCGCGACCCGATGGTGGGACCGTGGCAGGTGCCGGTGGCCGACTGCGCGGTGACGCTGCTCGACTTCGACGGCTACACGGGCGAGGCGATGGCGATCGGCGAGCGCACGCCGGTGGCGATCATCGATGCGGCCGCCGCCTCGCGGCTGGCGATCGGCGAGGCGCTGACCAACCTCGCCGCCGCCGACATCGAGCTTGCGCGGGTGAAGCTCTCCGCCAACTGGATGGCCGCCTGCGGCCTGCCCGGCGAGGACGCGAGGCTGTATGACGCCGTGCAGGCGGCGGCTCAGTTCTGCCGGCGGCTCGGCATCAGCATCCCGGTGGGGAAGGACTCGCTGTCGATGCGCACCGCCTGGCGCGACGGCGACGAGGACAAGCGCGTCGCGGCGCCGGTGTCGCTGATCGCCTCGGCCGCGGCGCGGGTCGGCGACGTGCGGCTGAGCCTGACGCCGCAGCTGCGCACCGACTGCGACACGGTGCTGATCCTCGTCGACCTCGGCGAAGGCCGGCAGCGGCTCGGCGGCTCGATCTTCGCCCAGGTGACGCAGCAGCTCGGCAACGAGGCGCCGGACATCGAGAACCCGGAGCGGCTTGCCGCCGCAATCCGCGCCCTGCGTGCGCTGGCGGGTCGGGGGCTGGCGCTCGCCTATCACGACCGTTCCGACGGCGGGCTGTTCGCCACCGTGTGCGAGATGGCCTTCGCCGGCCACTGCGGCGTGGTGCTGAACATCGACGTGCTGGCGATGGATCCGTTGGCCAGCGACTGGGGCGACTTCAAGATCCGCCCCGAGCAGGTCACCGTGCGCCGCGACGAACTGACGCTGCGCGCGCTGCTGGCCGAGGAACCGGGTCTCGTGATCCAGGTGCGGTCGGAGGAGCGCAGCGCGGCGATGGACGTG
>CAYLZU010000107.1:0-5774 GCA_964388005.1 uncultured Burkholderiaceae bacterium | reverse complement strand
GCCGCGCCGTTCATCGCCACCGGCGCCAGGCCGCGCATCGCCATCCTGCGCGAGCAGGGCGTGAACAGCCACTACGAGATGGCCGCCGCCTTCGATCGAGCCGGCTTCACCGCGGTCGACGTGCACATGACGGATCTTCTCGCCGGCCGCGCGGCGCTGTCCGACTTCAAGGGCTTCGCCGCCTGCGGCGGTTTTTCCTACGGCGACGTGCTCGGCGGCGGCGGCGGCTGGGCCAAGACGATCCTGCACAACCCGAAGCTGGCGGAGCAGTTCGCGGCGTTCTTCCTGCGCGGCGATTCGTTCGCGCTCGGTGTGTGCAACGGCTGCCAGATGATGAGCCAGCTGGCGATGATGATCCCCGGCGCGCAGTGCTGGCCGCGCTTTGCCCGCAACCGCTCGGAGCAGTTCGAAGGGCGGCTGGTGATGGCCGAGGTGCTGGACTCGCCGTCGCTGTTCCTCGCCGGCATGGCCGGCAGCCGGATGCCGATCGCCAACGCCCACGGCGAAGGCTTCGCCGCCTTCGCCTCGCCCGAGCAGCGCCGGCAGGCCGAGCAGCAGGGCCTGGTTGCCGTGCGTTACGTCGACTCGCAGGGCAAGGCCACCGAGCGCTATCCCTGCAACCCCAACGGCTCGCCCGGCGGCATCACCGGGCTCACCACGCCCGACGGCCGCTTCACCATCCTGATGCCGCACCCGGAGCGGGTGCGGCGAACGGTGCAACTGTCGTGGCAGCCGCCGGGGCTGGGCGAGGATTCGCCGTGGATGCGGATGTTCCGCAACGCAAGGCGGTGGCTGGGGTAGGCAGGAGCGGCGTCGAACGAAAAGCAAAGGGCGCTTGCGCGCCCTCGGTTGGTGCCTCCCGCGCGGTGCGCCTACTGCACCTTCGCGTTCTTCTTCAGCTGATCGGCGAAGGCCGCCATCTTCTGCTGCTGCAGCGCCTCGCGGATCTGCGGCGTCACCTGCTCCAGCGGCGGGAACTGCGCCTCGCGGACGTCGTCGACGCGGATCACGTGCCAGCCGAACTGCGACTGCACCGGCGCCTCGGTCATCTGGCCCTTGTCGAGCTTGACCATGGCGTCGGAGAACGGCTTGACGTAGCTGCCCGGGCCGGCCCAGTCGAGCTCGCCGCCGCGCTGGGCGCTGCCGGGGTCCTTCGACTTCTTGGCCAGCTCCTCGAACTTCGCGCCCTTCTTCAGCTGCGCGGTGATGTCCTTGGCTTCGGCCTCGGACTCGACCAGGATGTGCCGCACCTTGTACTCCTTGCCGCCCATGGCCGCCTTCTGCTGTTCGTAGGCGGCCTTGATGTCGGCGTCGGTGATCGGCTGCTTGGCCAGTTCGTCGCCCATCAGGGCCCGGATCAGCACGTCCTGGCGCTGCACCTCGAGCTGGAACTTGACATCGGCCTTGTCCGCCAGGCCGCGCTTCTGCGCTTCCTGCATGAAGATCTCGCGCGTGATCAGCTGCTCCTTGATCTGCTCGCGCAGCTGCGGCGAGTCCTGCTGGCCGCGCTTCTTCAGCTGCTCGACCCAGGTCTCCTCGCGCGCCTTGGGAATCGGCTTGCCGTTGACCACTGCCAGGTTCTGCGCCAGCACGCCCGTGCTCGCGGCCAGTAATGCCGAAAAGGCGACGACTCGCAACATTCTCGAAACACCTCAAAGGGGGGAGGGGGAGACGCCCGCTTCTTCCGGCGTCTGCAGGACCATGGTGAGCGCGTGGATCTCGCGCTGCATCAAATCGCCGGCCGCATCATACACAAGGCGGTGCCTGGCCAGCCGCGGCTGGCCGCGGAAGCGCTCGCTGACCAGCGTCAGCCGATAGTGGCCGCCGCCGCTCTTCGCACCCTCGTGGCCGGCGTGCCTGGCGCTGTCGTCGACGATCTCGATGCGCCGCGGCTCGAGCGCCTGCAGCCGCGCCCGCAGCCGCTCGACCGTGCCGTCAGGCATCGGGCGCCTCCTTCACGTGCTGCGCCAGCCACAGCCCGATCCCGACCACGAACGCCAGCGTCAGCCCCATCAGGCCGAAGAGCTTGAAGTTGACCCAGGTGTCGGTCGAGAAGCTGTAGGCGACGACGAGGTTCGCCGCCGCCAGCACTCCGAAGAAGCCGCACCAGATCCACAGCAGCCGGTCCCAGATCGGCTCCCGCAGGTCGATCTGCTCCCCGAGCAGGGTGCGGACGAAGTTGCGTTTCCAGACCAGCTGACCGGCGGCGAGGCTGCCCGCGAACAGCAGATACAGGATCGACGGCTTCCACTTGATGAAGGTCTCGTCGTTCAGCCAGATGGTGGCGCCGCCGAAGACGATGATCACGCCCACCGACAGCCACAGCATCGGCTCGACCTTCTTCCTTCGCGCCAGCAGCCAGCCGACCTGCGCCAGCGAGGCGACGATCGCCACCGCGGTGGCGATCAGGATCGGCGCCTGTTCGTCGGAGATGCGGCCGCTGGCGACCAGCGGCCCGAGCCAGGAGGCCGCGAGCGCGCCGGCTTCGTGCGGGAACGAGGTGCCAAGCTTGTAGGCGACGAAGAAGAGGATGACCGGGAACAGGTCGAACAGCAGCTTCATCGCCGCTGCTCCGCCGCCACGGGCTCGAAGACGAGGGCGGCCGAGTTGATGCAGTAGCGCAGCCCGGTCGGCGGCGGCCCGTCGTCGAAGACGTGGCCGAGGTGCGCGTCGCAGACGTTGCAGAGGATCTCGGTGCGCACCATGCCGTAACTGTGGTCGGGTTCCTCGCGCACGTTGGCCGGGTCGATCGGCGCGAAGTAGCTCGGCCAGCCGCAGCCGGAGTCGAACTTGGTGTCGGAGGCGAACAGCGCCGTGCCGCAGCAGACGCAGCGGTAGATGCCGGTGGCCTTGTGGTTCCAGTAGCGGCCGGTGAACGCCGGCTCGGTGGCCTTCTGCCGCGTCACCGCGTAGGACACCGTGGACAGGCGGTCGCGCCATTCGGCGTCGGGCTTGACGATCTTGTTCATCGGTTCAGGAGGAGCAGGAGAGGCTGAGGTTAGCCGCCCAGTCCGGCGGCGCGGCGGCGTAGGGCTCGAACTGCGGCTGCTCGTCGAACGGCCGCGACAGCACCCGCAGCAGGCGTTCGACCTCGGAGAAGTCGCGCGGTTCGCCGCCGTCGCCGCGCGCCTTGCGGATCGCGGTCTCGGCGAGGTGGTTGCGCAGCACGCACTTCGGGTTGACCCGATCCATCCGCGCCCTGCGCCCGGCATCGTCGCTGCCCTCGCGGCGCAGGCGGGCGCGGTAGTCGGCGGCCCAGGCATCGAAGGCGGCCCGGTCGGCGAAGAGATCGCGCACCGGCGCCGGCCAGGGCGGAGCATCGATCGCCGAGTCCATCCGCGACAGGCGGCGCCAGAACAGGGTCCAGTCGGCGCGGTTGGCGTGCAGCAGCTCGATCAGCCGCTCGATCAGCGCCTCGTCGTCAGGCTCCGCGGTGGCGAGGCCGAGCTTGGCGTGCATCACGGCATCGATTGCCCGCGCGTACTCGTCCTTGAACGTGTCGATCGCCGCCTGGGTGGCCTCGACATCCCCGGTCAACGGCAGCAGCGCCTGGCCGAGGCAGTACAGGTTCCAGTGCGCGATCGCGGGCTGCCGGTTGTAGGCGTAGCGGCCGCTGGTGTCGGAGTGGTTGCAGACATGGCCGGCATCGAAGCCGTCGATGAAGCCGAACGGGCCGTAGTCGATCGTGAGTGCGAGGATCGACATGTTGTCGGAGTTCATCACCCCGTGGCAGAAGCCGACGCCCTGCCACTGCGCGATCAGCCGCGCCGTGCGCCGCGCCACCTCGCGAAGCAGAGCGAGGTAGGGAGCCGGGCCATCGCCTTCGTCGCGGCAGTGCGGGTAGAAGCCGTCGATCACGTGGTCGGCGAGCTCCCTCACGGCGTCGTGCTCGCCGCGCCAGTAGAAGTACTCGAACGAGCCGAAGCGGACGAAGCTCGGCGCCATCCGGGTGACCACCGCCGCCGTCTCGGTGGTCTCGCGGAAAACCGGATAGTCCGAGCCGGTGATCGCCAGCGCCCGCGTGGTCGGGATGCCGAGCGCGTGCATGGCCTCGGAGCAGAGGAACTCGCGGATCGACGAGCGCAGCACGGCGCGGCCGTCACCCATGCGCGAGTACGGCGTCTTGCCGCAGCCCTTCAGCTGCAGTTCCCACACCTGGCCGTCCGCCCCCGGCACGCTGCCGAGCAGCAGCGCCCGGCCGTCGCCGAGCTGAGGCACATAGACGCCGAACTGATGGCCGGCGTAGATGGCGGCGAGCGGATCGGAGCCCGCGACGACCGCCGAGCCGGACAGCGCGGCCACCGCGCTCCCGGCTCGCAACAGTTCGGGCTCGACGCCGATCAGTTCCGCCGCCTCCGGCGAGGCGGCGACGAAGTAGGGATCCGGCAGCGGCGTCGGTGCCAGCCGGGTGTAGAAGCGGCCGGGCAGGCGGCCGAAGGGGTTGTCCCAGACGAGCGCTGCCAGGGCCGAGTTGGCGTCGAGCGGAAGGGGGCGTTCGGGGGCGTTCAAACCGGGGCTCCGGGGAGGGCCGCGAGTGTAATCGGCGCTTGTAGACTGCTTTGCCGAACCGACCCGCCGGACACAGGGAGACCCGCATGCTGTACGGACTGATGATGGATGTGCCGCTGCTGATCAGCTTGCTGATCGAACACGCCGACCGGCACCACGGCGACGTCGAGATCGTCTCCCGCCGCGTCGAAGGCGACATCCACCGCACCACCTACCGGGGCCTGCACCGGCGCGCGCGGCAGATGGCCAATGCGCTGGCGGCGCTCGACATCCGCACCTCGGACCGGGTCGCCACCCTGGCCTGGAACGGCTACCGGCACCACGAGCTGTACTTCGCCGTCTCCGGCAGCGGCGCGGTACTGCACACGATCAATCCGCGCCTGCATCCGGAGCAGATCGCCTGGATCGCCAACCACGCCGAGGACCGGCTGCTGTTCTTCGATCTGACCTTCCTGCCGATCGTCGAGGCGATCGCGCCGCATTGCCCCGGCATCCGCGGCTACGTCTGCATGATCGACCGCGAGCGGATGCCGAAGCAGCCGAAGGTCGACCTGCTGTGCTACGAGGACCTGATCGACACCCACTCCGACCGCTACTCGTGGCCGGTGTTCGACGAGAAGCTCGCCTCGTCGCTGTGCTACACCTCGGGCACCACCGGCAACCCCAAGGGCGTGCTGTACAGCCATCGCTCGACCCTGCTGCACGCCTACGCCGCGGTGTCGCCCGACGCGATCGGCCTGTCGGCGAACGACACCGTGCTGCCGGTGGTGCCGATGTTCCACGTCAACGCCTGGGGCATCCCGTACTCGGCGCCGATGGCCGGCGCGAAGCTGGTCTTTCCGGGGCCGAACCTCGACGGCAAGTCGCTGTACGAGCTGTTCGAGGCCGAGGGCGTCACCTGCTCGGCCGGGGTGCCGACCGTCTGGCAGGGGCTGCTGGCGCACACGGAGGCCAACGGCCTCGGATTCTCGACCATGAAGCGCACGGTGATCGGCGGCTCGGCCTGCCCGCCGGCGATGACGCGGCTGTTCGAGGACAAGTACGGCGTGCACGTGCTGCACGCCTGGGGCATGACCGAAATGAGCCCGCTCGGCACCGTCTGCTCGTTCAAGCCGAAGCATCTGGCGATGGACGCCGAGGCGCGGCATGCGGTGCAGGCCAAGCAGGGGCGGGCGGTCTTCGGCGTCGACATGCGCGTCGTCGGCGAGGACGGCGGCGACCTGCCCTGGGATGGCAAGGCCTTCGGCAACCTGCTGGTGCGCGGG
>CAYLZU010000106.1:0-9706 GCA_964388005.1 uncultured Burkholderiaceae bacterium | reverse complement strand
GATCATCGTCGCCTGGTTCTCGCGCCAGCGCGAGTTCCGTGCCGACGCCGGTGCCGCTGCCTACCTGGGTTCGCCGCGGCCGATGATCAACGCGCTGGCGCGGCTCGGCGGCCTGGAGCCCGGCGAACTGCCGCAGCAGGTCAAGGCGATGGGCATCAACGGGCGCCCGAGCGGCCTGATGGCGCTGTTCTCCAGCCATCCTCCGATCGAGGATCGCATCCGCGCCCTGCAGGCGTTGGGCCGCTGATCGCGGCGGATTGACCTTCGAACGCCGGAAGGCCGGGCCGTTGGCCCGGCCTTCCGCATTTCACGCGTGGCGCAGGCGGCTGCGGGCGACGAAATCGGCCAGCCACGACAGCGCCACCGCGGCGATCGCCAGGCCACCGGCGGCGGCGAGCCAGAAACTCGCCGCGGGCCCGAGCGGCCACCCGGCCGGCGGCGTGTAGGCAAGCCAGACGCCGCCGACGAGCCCGATCGCCCACAGGGTGACACCGTGGATCAGCATCGGCGCCAGCGCCACCTTGTACCCGCGCAGGATGAAGGCGGCCACGCCCTGGATCGCATCGAACAGGTGGAACAGCAGGCCGAAGCCGAGCAGGCCGAGCGCCACTGCCGCCACCGCGGCGTCGCGGGTGAACAGCGCCACCAGCGGTTGGCGCAGCAGGTACACGGCAGCCACGATCGCCGCCGCCGTCACCGCCGTCAGCCGGTAGCCGCGCAGGCCGGCGCGGCGGGCGGTCGCCGGATCGCCGGCGCCGAGCGACTGCGCCACCAGCACGCCGGCGGCGATGCCGTAGGACAGCGGCAGCATGAACAGCAGCGCGACGACGTTGGCGACGATCTGATGGCCGGCGACGGCGGTGGCGCCGAAGCGCGCCAGCAGCATCGTGATGAAGGTGAACGAGGAGACTTCGATCAGCGTCGTCGCGCCGCTGGGCACGCCGAGCCGCAGCAGCTCCCGCTGCCGGGCCCAGATCGGCCCGTGGGCCCTGTGCGGCGGCGGGTGGAAGCGGCGGTAGAACGGATCGGCCCGCCATAGCGCCCAGTTCGAGGCCAGGATGATCCACATCAGCAGCGCCGTGGCGACGCCGCAGCCGGCACCGCCGAGGGCGGGCAGCGGGCCGGCGCCGTGAATGAACAGCAGGTTCAGCGGCGCCTTGGAGGCGAGCGCGGCGAGGTTGATCAGCATCGTCACCGCCGGCCTCGCGACGGCGGCATTCAGGGCGATGTAGGCGCGCGAGGCCAGGGCCGCCGGCAGTCCCGCCGCGACCGCCCACAGATAGTTCGACGAGATCCGCGCCACCGACGGCTCCGCGCCGAGCAGCGGCAGCCACAACGGGTTGGCGAGCAGCGGTGCCAGCGCGAGCAGGGTCAGCGCCAGTGCCAGCCACAGCGTCTGTTCGACATCGATGCCGATCTCGCGGAAGCGCCGGGCGCCGAAATGGTGGCCGGCGATCGGCGTCAGCGCCTGCAGCGCCGCCATGAAGCCGACGAACACGGTGGCATAGATGCTGCTGCCGAGCGCCACCCCGGCCAGATCGTCGGCCGACAGCCTGCCGGCCATCACCGTGTCGACCACGCCGAGGCCGATCACCGCGACCTGGCCGACGAGGATCGGCCAGGCCAGGGTCAGCAACGCGCGCGTCGAGTCGGCCGCGGCGGGGGCGCTGCTCAATCGACCGCCCGCCGATACAGCCGGATCGCCTCGCGCGGCAGGCCCGGCCGGTGCCCCTCCCACGCCAGGACCCAGCGGCCCGGCGGTTCACCGTCGTCGAGCAGCGATCCGGCGACATCGCGATGCAGCGCGAAGGCGCAGTTGCTGTCGTCGCCGGCGGCGAAGCGGATGCCGCCGTGATAGGCGAACAGGGCCAGGTGCGACGGCCGCAGGTGATGCGGCAGCACGCAGTCGCCCGGACGACCGTCGCGCGCGATCTCGGCCGCTACCGCCGTGGCGACGCCGGCGAACGACCGGCGGTGGTCGACGGCGCCGAGGAACAGCGACGAGAAGACGGTCCACAGCGTCACCATGCCGGCGGCGGCGAGCGCCGGCCCGCGCCACATCGCCACCGAGGTCCGCCGCACGCGCCAGAACACGAGCGCGAGCCACAACCCGGTGGCGGCGGCCGCGACCGAGACCCGCGCCCAGTCGAGCGGCGGCGTGTAGCCGGCGGTCAGGCGCAGCACCGAGGTGGCCATTTTCGGCGGGACGCCGGCGTGCATGGCGAAGAAGTAGGCGAAGGTCGCCGCCAGCAGCACGCAGTAGGCGGTGATCGCGAACCAGTCGATCACGTTCTCGGCCGCGCGCCGCAGCGCCACGGCGCCGAACGAGGCTAGGATCACCAGCGGCGCGACCAGGGGAAGCAGATCGTCGGCGGCCGGTGAGCGGGTGTTCAGGAGTCCGGCCGTCAGCGCCGCCAGCAGGACCAGTCCCAGGAACATGTGCGGCCGCCGCAGCCCATGCCGCCACGCGTACAGCGACCACAGCGCCAGCGGCCACAGCGGAAAGGCGAACCAGGACACATTGCGGAGCAGCCAGCCGACGGTCTCCGCGCCCGGCACGGCGAAGCCGTGCTGGCCGATGACCCACCACAGGGTGAGGTAGCTGCTGCCCGCGGCGCCGTGCAGGATCAGCACGGCGCCGCTCCAGGCGGCGACGACGGCGGCGGCGGCGGCGATGACGACCGCGGAGCCGCGCAGCCGGTCCGGCGGCGCCGCGGTCACGGTCACGAGAACGAGCACCGCCGCCAGCATCCAGAGCGCGGGCTGAAGCCCCCGCGCCAGCACCAGCAGTCCCAGCGCCGCACCGGCAACGGCGCTTCCGGCCAGCGGGCGATCGTTCGACAGGACGAGACCGTAGAGGACCAGGCAGCCGAGGGCGAACGCCGCCGGCTCGGCGGTCGTCTCGTGCAGGGCGGTGATCGGCCCGACCGTGGCCAGCAGCAGCAGCACCGCCACGTCGGCGAGCATGCGCCCGTAGTCGCGCGACGTCGCTTCACCGCCGAAGGCGAAGGCGACCGGCTGCGCCTCCTCGCGGCGCGCCAGCCGCAGCGTCGCGTACCACAGCGCCGCGGTGGCGAGGAAGAACCAGGCGATCGCCGGCAGCCTCGAGGCGGCGATGTCCCCCATCGCGGCGCCGAAGACCGTGATCGACGCCGCCCCCGCCCAGTAGGCGAGCGGGCCATCGATGGCGACCGGTTCGCCGGCAATCGCCGGCAGCAGCCAGTTGCCGCCGTGGGCCATGGTCCACATCACGCCGAAGCCGGTGGCATCGTCCTCCGGCCACGGATCGCGCCCGAACAGTCCGCTGACGATGTAGGCGGCGATCAGCGCCAGCAGCACCGCGCGCGGGAGCTTGGCCGCCGCGGCGGCGCTGACGCGGGCTGGCGAGGGGCGTTCGTCGAAGACCATGGCGTTGGTTCGGGCCGGATGTTAGGCCGTTGCCACGCCCACCGCCGCCATGCCGTGTTGGCCCGGACTCTTCGCGGCCTCCCGGCGCCGGACCCGACGAAGACGCGGCAACGCCCGGCCGAGCGCCGGCGGCGCGTCTTGGCAGCGGCGCTCAGAGCCGCAGGTAGGTGTAGCCCTCGCGCCCCTGCAGGCGGTTGATCTCGGCGATACCCGAAGGGACGAGAACCGCCTCCGGGGCGACGGCGCGGGTATCGATGTTGCGCCGGGCGAGCGTGTTGGTGCAGACGCGGAACTCGACGCCGCGGCCGCGGAGCTCCCGCAGCGCCGGCGAGTAGGGCTTTCCGGAGCCGTCGCTGGCGCCTTCGAGCAGGAACTCGACGCCGCTGTTGTGCGCGACGACGACGACGCGCACTCCGGGCGAGGCGTCGAGATGGTTCCTCAGCGTGCGCAGGATCGCCTCGACGTTTTCCGTCGAGGCGACGTGATAGACGACCCGGGTGCCGTCGGGCTGCGCTGCCCTCTGCCAGGGCTGCGCCATGACGATCCACAGGCCCAGCAGCAGCGCCGCGATGCCGGGTGTTGCCAGCAGCCACTGCCACCGGGCCGGGCGCGCGGCGGTCGCGGCGCCCACGCCGGCGCGCACATCGGCGCGAATGCAGGAGCGAATATCGGCCAGCACTGCAGCGCGCAGCGACGCCGGCGCCGCAGCCGGCTCGCAGGCGCGGCCGAGGGCCGAACGCAGGGCGGTGAGCCGGTCGAGTTCGGCGCGGCACCTGTTGCAGCCGCCGATGTGCGCGACGACGGCGGCGGCAGTGCCGGCATCGAGTTCGTCGTCGACGCAAGCGCCCAGCAGCGGGCTGGCTTCATGGCAGTTCATGTTCCGGTCCTTTGTCCGCGGTCGCGCTCGCCGATCCGGCGCAGCAGCAGCCTTCGCCCACGCGACAGGCGCGACATCACCGTTCCGATCGGGGCGTCGAGGATCGATGCAATCTCCTTGTAGCTGCACCCATCGACCTCGCGCAGCAGCAGGACCTCGCGGAACTCGTCGGGGAGTTCGGCCAGGCAGTCGCGGATGAACCGGCCCTCGGCCCGCTCGATCGCCGCCGCTTCGGGACTGACCGGCAGCGCGACGACCGTGTGGGCGTGCATCGCATCCGGCCGATGCGTGTCCTCGTCGAACTCCTCGGCGGCGCCGGCAGGCTGCTCGCGGCGCAGCAGGTCGTAGCAGGCATGGCGGACGATGCGCAGCAGCCAGGGGCGGGCATCGTCACCGCGAAGCGAGCCGAAGAACCGAAGCGCCCGAAGATAGGCCTCCTGGACAGCGTCTTCGGCGATCTCGTCATGTCGGGTCAGGCAGCGGGCCAGGCGATAGGCGGCATCGAGATGCGGCAGCGTCAGCCGCTCGAACCGCTGCCGGTCGGCGTCGCGCATCGCGTCTACCAGCCGTAGACCGCCCGGCGGCCGCGTTTATTCCCGGGCGGGAATAAAACCGGCGCCGATCCGGTCTTCCGCATCGGGCGCGCACTCGGATTCCTCCGCCGTCCGCCGACTCGCCAAACAGAGGAGACACCATGAATCGCAACACCGTTCTCGCCGCCGCGGCTTCGCTGCTGATCGCCGGAGCCGCCACCGCATCCGACATCGTCGGGCCCGACAAGGTGGTCTACCACGTCAACCACACCGAGCAGCAGGCGGCGGACGCGCTGCGCAACATCGGCAACCACCTCGAGGTCAACCCGAAGGCGAAGATCGTCGTCGTGACGCACTCGCGCGGCGTCGACTTCCTGTTCGACGGCGCCAAGGACGCCAACGGCAATCCGTACAACATCCGCGTCGAGCAGCTGAAGAGTCAAGGGGTGAGGTTCGACATCTGCGAGATCACCCTGCGCAATCGGAAGATCGACAAGAGCAAGTTCATTCCCGAGGCCACCTTCGTGCCGTCGGGAGTGGCGGAGATCACGCGGCTGCAGCAGCGCGAGGGATACGCCTACCTCAGGCCGTAGCGAAGCGCCGCGGTGGTGGCCGGGACGGACCCGGCCGGACCGGTCGCGGCGCCGTTGCGCGGTCATCGCGCCGGCTCCGGGGCAGCGCCCCGTACGGCGGTCGGACGCCGTCGCGGCGCCTCCGCCGCGGGGGCGGAGATCCGCTCGTAGTAGCGGGCCCTGAGCACCAGCCGGCGGCGCTGCGTCGAGTCGCTGAAGGCGGAACGGTCGTGCAGGACGTTGTTGCAGACGATGCCCATGCCGGGCTCCTGCCGCAGCGTCAGCACGTAGGGGCTGGAATCGAGCACCCGCTGCAGCGCCGCCGTTGCCGCGCGCACGGCGGCATCGTCCTTCCACGCGATGCTGCGGGTGCGGGCCGTGTAGCGCATGTGCAGGCAGCCGTCGGCGTCGACCGAGAAGACCGGTCCGGTCTGGTCGCCGCGGGCGATGTCGCCTTCCTCGGACCGCGCCGGGATGGTCATCGCATCCGGCAGCATCAGCGCCCGGATGTGAGCGGGATCGGCATCACGCAGCGCGATGTAGGCGAGCTCGTGGTCTAGCAGCCGGTTCTCGCCGCCGCTTTCGGCCCGCTCGACGCAGTGCAGGATCATGGCCCGGATCCGCTTCTCGGGCGGGTTGTAGTAGCCGTCGGTGTGCCAGCGGATCGGCCGGTTGGTGTACGGGATGTAGCCCGCCCGCGTGCCGGACTCGGCCACCGCAAGCGGGGTGATGCCGTCGTCGTCGGCGAGGTAGTTGACATCGAGCGTGGTGAGGCCGAGCTGCTCGCCGATGCGGCGGGGGATCTCGGCGCCGGCATCGGCGCGCGGCGGGGAGACGTACACCGCCATGTTGGTGCGCGCGCAGCGCTCGAGCAGAGCGCCGCGCTCGGCCGGCGTCAGGCACCGCGGATCGCGGACCTCGACCAGCAGGTCGTCGGCGGTCGAGGCGGCCATCTCCAGCCGGGCATCGCGCCAGCGGCGGTAGGCGGCATCGTGGTCGAGGTCGAACGGGCCTGCGGCGCCGGCCATCGCTTTACTCCGGCGGGATCGGATCGTCGACCGGCGCCTCGACTCCCGGCATCTCCGGCAGCGGACCGGCGACGGGTTCGTCGTCGGGCGGCGCGACGATGGCCCCGGCGGTGCCGATCAGGTTGTCGAGCACCTTGCGCAGCGTCTGCACCGCCGCCGGCGCCTCGAAGCTCATCACCTGGTCGGCCACCCAGGCGCGGTCCTGGGGCGCCACCACCGCCAGCAGGGCAATGCTGGCCAGGCGCATGAAGGCCACGCTCTGGCCTTCGCCCTCGCCGAAGTCTTCCTGCGCGTAGTCGTCGGCGCGGCTGTTGTACAGATCGATGAACGCCGACCGCAGCGGCTCGTAGTCGTCGCCGAGCAGGCGCGACTGGTTCTCGGCCGCCAGTTCGGCCAGCCGCCGGACCATCGACACCGTGAACTGACGCCGTTCCGGCAGCGACAGCCGCGCCAGCGCCAGCCGGTCGGCGACCTGGACCAGGAACACCAGGTACTCGCGCAGCACGGCGAAGTACTGCGGGCTGGCGTCGATCTCGAAGTCCGCGACGCGCATCTGCCTGATCGTCGCCAGCCCAAGCCGCCAGGCGGTGAAGGCGGCGACGCTGGCGAGGGTGGCCGGATCGCGCGCCTTGTCCTTGTTGAAGAAGCGGCTCTTGGTCCGCCGCAGCACCGACGACACGGTCAGTAGCCGCCCTTGCCGAACGGCTTCGGCAGGCCGGCGATGCGCACCCCCTGCTTGGCCGGGCCGCCGGGGAAGAGGTCGTACAGCGTCTTGCTGTCGTGCTGCGGCAGCAGCTCGGCGAGGTCCTTCAGCATGTTGCGGAAGTTGGGCGTGTGGCCGTGCTCGCGGTACTGGTCGCGCAGGTAGCCGATCACCGCCCAGTGGTCGTCGCCGAGCGTGATCCCCTCGACGGCGGCGATCGCCCTGCACACGTCGTCGTCGTAACTCGCCTCCAGCAGGTAACCCTCTTCGTCGGCTTCGAGGGTGGTGCCGTTGACTTCGTAGTTCATCGTCGGTCTCTCCGTCAGTCGGCGCGAGCGTCGCCCGCGCTCAGATAGAACTCGAACACGCCGGGCGACGACTCGAAGCGGTCGACGAGCCGCACCGATCCGTCTTCCGTCCACGCCTGCACGTCGGCCGGCGCGCCGGGGCAGTTGCTGATCAGCACCAGCACCTCGTCGGCTCTCATGCCGCGCAGCAGGCGGCGCGCCTCGACGATCGGGCCCGGGCAGGCGACGCCGCGCAGGTCGAGCACCACGTTGCCGGCACCGCTGCTCCAGCGCGCCTGGCGGCGGATGGTGTAGGCGACGCGGCGGCCGTTGATCGGCTCGGCGGCGACCACCTCGTGGCCGGTTTCCGCCGCCCAGGCGGCCAGGTCGTCGCCGGTGCCCGGGCAGTCGGAGATCAGCACCAGCTGCTGCCCGTCGGGAAGATCGTCGAGCATCTTCTTGGCGCCGAGCAGCGGCAGCGGGCACGCCAGGCCACTCATGTCGAGGCGGATCGCCGACGCCGGGTTCATGTTCGCCTCCCTTTCCCGCTCACAGGCCGACGGCGGCAACCGACTTGTGCGGCACGAAGATGCCGCAGCCGTACTTTCGGTGCGCTCCGATGCCGTGCGCCTGCGCGATCAGCGAGTGCTCAGGCGGCAGGCCGTGCAGCATCAGGCTGAACCCGGCGAACGCTTCGTTGCCCAGGCGCAGTTCGCCGCGCCGGCCGACGATGACCTCGCAGTCGACATCGGTCACGAACGACGCCTCGTCGGCGGCGCCGGTGACGACGAGCTTCGCGTGCAGCACCGGGTGCGCCAGCAGTTCGCGCCGGTTCGCCCTGCCAATGGCCAGCGGCGCCGGCAGGTCGAGGCTGCGGCCCTGCAGCCGTGCGCAGGCGTCGATGCGCGACGCCGGCACGCGCAGCAACAGCCGCGACCGGCCGCCGAGCAGGAGCGAGTCCGCCGCCGGCGTCAGCCCGCGCAGCGGATGCACGCCGGCGAGCGGCTCTTCGTCGAGCCAGGGAGCGAGGGCGCGCAGCGCCTCGTACAGGCCGGCGGAATAGTCGCGCTCGACGCCGGCACCGGTGATCGTGTAGGCGTAGTCGACCCAGTGCGTCATCGCCGCCTGCGCTCGCGCGCCCGTCATTCGCTGCCGGCCGGACTTTGCCGGCGCGCCCAGTCCGCCATCTGCGCCGCCCACTGCGCGGCCGTGGCGGCGTCGATGTCGAACACCGTGAATCGCCGTCCTTCACGGATGCGAACGCGCAGCAGGCTCAGGCCGCCGTGCACGTAGTCGATCTGCTGCAGCTCGATGTCCTGCCCGCCGATAGGGGCATGCAGGCTGGCGATCGGTGTCGCGGTGAGCTTGTCTTCCATCAGGGCCGCGGCGTCGCGTGGAGCGCTCGCCGCCGGGGCGCCGAACGCGTGGTCGGCATCATCTATAGAGCGCGGCCATCGTAACGGCGATTACTCGGGTTGGCAGCGAACCCCTCCCATTGGGGTTAGGCGGCTAATCATCGCGGGCTATGGCTGCGCCGAGGGGGCGCCCGTAGCATGCCTCAATGCGCTCGATGGGCCTCGCGCAAGGCGAGGCGGATGTGCGCGCCCGGGGCCACGACCCGGACGATCGACAACCCTGGAGGCGAGATCAAGATGGCAAAGCCGATGCACGAAACGCCGATGCTCGACGAGCTCGAAAGCGGTCCGTGGCCGAGCTTCGTGACCGGGCTGAAGCGCCTGGCCAAGGACAAGGACTACATGGTCGACGTGCTCGGCCAGCTGGAGACTTCGTACAAGACCCGCAAGGGCTACTGGAAGGGCGGCACGGTGAGCGTGTTCGGCTACGGCGGCGGCGTGATCCCGCGCTTCACCGAGCTGAAGGACGAGGCCGGCAAGCCGATGTTCCCCGACGCCGCCGAGTTCCATACCCTGCGCGTGATGCCGCCGCCGGGAATGCACTACTCGACCGACGTGCTGCGCAAGATGTGCGACATCTGGGAGGAGCACGGCTCGGGCCTGATCGCCTTCCATGGCCAGAGCGGCGACATCATGTTCCAGGGCGTGAAGAGCGACAAGGTGCAGGACGCCTTCGACGCCATCAACGAGCTCGGCTTCGACCTCGGCGGCGCCGGCCCCGCGGTGCGCACCTCGATGTCGTGCGTGGGGGCGGCGCGCTGCGAGCAGTCGTGCTACGACGAGGCCAGGGCGCACCGCACGGTGCTGAACAGCTTCCTCGACGACATCCACCGCCCGGCGCTGCCGTACAAGTTCAAGTTCAAGTTCTCCGGCTGCCCGAACG
>CAYLZU010000105.1:0-9799 GCA_964388005.1 uncultured Burkholderiaceae bacterium | reverse complement strand
GGATCCACAGCGTCTCGCCGGGGTTCCAGTCGAGGCCGGTCAGCATGCCGCCGACATTCGCCACCCTTCCGGCGGCATTGCCGTCGACCGCCGCGGCGGTGCTGGTGGCCACCGGCGAGGTCCAGTCGAAGCTGCCGCCGGGTGCGGTCCAGGTCGTCACCGCGCCGAAGCTGGCGCCGAAGCCGTACTCGAACACCATCGTCTGCGCGGTGGTGTTGCCGCCGTTGCGCCATTGTTCGCCATCGAAGCGCAGCGTCAGCGTGCCGATGTCGGCGCCGGTGGCGTTGGTGGCGGCGAACGCGATCCAGCCGGCGATGGCTCCGCTGGATGGGCTGCCGAAATAAGTGCCGCCGGAGCCGAGGCCGCCGAGCGCCCGTTCGCTGCTGCCGTCAGCCCCGAAGCTGTAGAAGGAACCGGTAGTGCTGGTGCCGCTGCCGGCGGTGTAAGCCGTGATCGCGGTGCCCGGCGCCGGCTGGCGGAACAGATACCAGCCTGGCAGCGTTGCACCGTTGTTCCAGGTGATGCCACTGCCGGATGCGGCAAGGCCGTCGAAGTTCTGCGAGTAAGAGCCTGAGAAGCTGATTGCGGCCACGCGCATCTCCCAAGAAGAAAGAGCTCACTGTCCATGACGCCGCCGCACGACGGCGCGAGCGACGGGCGCGCAATGACAGCAAGGGGCTGTGACGGGCCGATGTCAGCTGGCGAGCATCGCCACTGCCCGGCGTCGGCCGCGATATCGCGGCCTTGGGCGATTGCCGAAGTGCCGCTCGCTCGCCCCGCCGCGCCGGCCCAGAGCCGGCGCCCCGGATTCGACGGCTGGTGCTGGTTCGGAGACGGTTTTCGCCGGCGACGGATCGATGCGCCGAGGCGATGTCGCGGCGAGAACGGCGGCCGCCGAACGGGCCAGTTGCCGCTTACGCGGCGAGCGTGCCTGCCGGTGCCGCGTCGAGGCGCGAGCGCGCTGCCCCGGCGAGGATCCCGGCGAGGATCTCCGGCACCTCGAAGACGGCGCGGTTGCGGATCGCGCGCAGGTTGCGCTGAAGCTCGGGCAGCCGCGCCAGCACTTCGTCGACGGCGGGGCGGATGGTGCGGAACGAGCCGTGCACCACGCCGAGGCCTTGATCGCGCACCCACAACGTGTTGTAGCGCTCCTGGGGCATGGTCCAGGCGTTGCGCACGGTGACCACCGGCAGCCCGAGCTGAACCGCCTCGGCAAGGCTCGCCGGGCCAGGCTTGCCGATGAAGTAGTCGCCGAGCCGCAGCAGCCGCACGACCTCCGGCGTGAAGCCGGCGATGTGGCGCGGTGCCGACGCAGGCACCCGCCGCAGCGCCTCGGCGAGCCGCGCGTTGTGGCCGCACAGCAGCACGAGCTGGCGGTCGTGCAGTTGCCGCGCGATGTCGAGCATCGCCCGCGAGCCGTGGCCGCCGAACATCACCACGCCGGTGCTCTGGCGCGGGTCGAGGCCCAGCCGCTGGCGCTCGGCGTCGCGATCGAACGCCGCCAGGCGGTGAAACTCCGGGCGCAGGATCATTCCCGAGGTCAGGTGCAGCCGCGCCGGCGGATAGCCCAGCGCCGCCGCCTGCTGCATCGCCCGCGGCGTGCCGCACACCAGGTGCTGCTGCTGCCCCGGCTCGATCCAGAAGTTGGGCGGATGGTCGGCGAGATCGGTCATCACGGTGACGTAGGGCACGCCGGGCAGGGTGCTCGCCACGGCTTCGTACAGCACGCGGTTGAAGTTCGGGATCAGCGACACGACCAGATCGGGCCGCGTGCTCCGCCAGTGCTGCTGCAGCACGCGCAGCATCGGCCGGTGGCCAAGGCGGATCAGCGTCTGCAGCAGCTTCAGTTCCTGCGCCAGCCCGAGCGTCCAGCCGCGCTGCAGGCGGACGTTGTAGATGTGCTCCGGCGCCATGCCGGTGACGCGGCGAAAGACGTCCTTGGCGTCGAGGACCTCGGTCAGGTTCACCAGCCGTACCCGCCACGGCCGGCGCTGCTCGGCGACGGCCGCCTGCAGCGCCAGCGCGCTGGTGCGGTGGCCGCCGCCGGCGTTGAAGTAGACGAGATCGACGGTGAGTTCCGCCCCAGTCGCCGCGGCGGACGTCGTGCCGGCGGCCGGCGAATGCGCCGGCGGACTTGCGCTTGCATCGAGCATCGGTGCCTCCATCGTTGACTCAGGTCTGTCGCCGCATCAGCGGCTCGCCGACGCGGATACGGCGGCCGGGCGTGATGCCGGGGCACAGTTCGAAGCCGCCTGGCGCGAACGCGAGGATCGTCGAGCCATGTTCGAACCAGCCCATCTGCTCGCCCTTGGCCAGCGGCACGGCGCAGGCGATCGGGTTGCGGCCGCGCGGCGGCAGCTCCGCGAAGTGCAGGCGGATGCCGGCGACCAGGATCGCCGCCACCGGCACCAGCGCCAGCGGCGAGCCGTCGGCCAGCCGCAGCCGCAGCACCGCCCGCTCGTTGCGGCAGTAAAGCCGCGGGATCCTTGCCACCGCCGGCGGGTTGACGTTGAAGGCGTCGCCGGGCACGTAGGTGACCTGCTCGACCGCGCAGTCGTGCGGGGCGTGGAAGCGGTGGTACATGCCGGCGGTCAGCCGCAGCGTCGCGTAGCAGCCGCCGGCGAACGAGCGCGCGAGAGCGGCATCGCACAGCAGCTCGTCGAGCCGGTAGACGATCCCCTTGGCCTGGACGAGGTCGTTGCCGAGGATCGCGCCGCAGGCGCCGACGATGGCGTCGCAGGGGCTGGCGAGCACGGCCGGATCCGCGTCGATCGGCCGGCTGCCTTCGCGCAGCTCGCGGGTGAAGCAGTCGTGGATGCTGTCGAAGCGGGACTTCCTGGCGTCGGCGAGGTCGAGGTCGCCGAAGCGCCGCCAAACCGCGATCGCGAGGCCGCACAGCAGCGGCTGCCTGATGCGACTGGCGCGGCCCATCAGCCGCGACGCCGCGCGCCGCGGCAGCGCGTTGGTCAGCACGAGGTTGGCGTAGTCGAGGGCGCCGAGGGGGTGTCGCGTGTTCATGCGCCGGTCAACTTGAGCTGCTATCTGGCTGCATCGATTCACACGACATGGCCATGGACCCGACCACTCTCGCTTACGCCGCCGCGCTCGCTGCCGCCGGCGCCTCGCTGCCGCTGGCGCACCGCCGCCTGCAACTGTCGCTTGCCAAGCACCCGTCGCTTGCCGGCCACGGGAAGATGGCGCGGCGGCTGTCGCGCCTGATCCCCGGCTACGCCTACGGCGACGACCGCTTCTTTGCCGCCGATGGCGTCGGGCCGGAGACGCAGGCGCGCCGCCGCGCCGGCTTCCAGCGCCTGTGCGCGCTGTACCGCAGCCGCTACCCGCTCGGCTCCGCGCTCACCGCGCAGGCGCGCGAGGCGCTGTCGGACCTGCAGTTCACCGGCGCCTACCGGGTGCCGTTCCAGTTCAGCCACTACCTGCGCCAGCATCTCGCCGGCGGCAGCTTCGTGCAGAGCGCCGCCGGCGTCACCGTCACCGATCTGGACGGCAACGAGTTCCTCGACCTGACCGGCTCCTACGGCGTCAACGTGTTCGGCGTCGACTTCTACAAGGAGTGCATCGACGAGGCGGTGGCGCTGGCGCGGCCGCTCGGACCGGTCCTCGGCCACTACCACCCCTGCGTGGCGTCGAACGTCGAGCGGCTGCGCGCGATCTCCGGGCTCGACGAGGTGTCGTTCCACATGTCCGGCACCGAGGCGGTGATGCAGGCGGTGCGGCTGGCGCGCTACCACACCCGGCGCACCCACATCGTCCGCTTCACCGGCGCCTATCACGGCTGGTGGGACGACGTGCAGCCCGGCCCCGGCAACCCGATGCCGCCGCGCGCCACCTATTCGCTGAAGGAGATGGACGAGCGCACGCTGCGCGTGCTCGCCACCCGGCGCGACATCGCCTGCGTGCTGGTCAACCCGGTGCAGGCGCTGCACCCGAACGCCAACCCGCCGGCGGACTCGTCGCTGGTCGACAGCGGCCGCGCGGCCCGCTTCGACCGCGCCGCCTACACCGCGTGGCTGCGCGATCTGCGCCGCGTGTGCAGCGAGCGCGGCATCGTGCTGATCTTCGACGAGGTGATGGTCGGCTTTCGCCTCGCGCGCGGCGGCGCGCAGCAGTACTTCGGCGTCAACGCCGATCTCGTCACCTACGGCAAGACGCTCGGCGGCGGCCTTCCGGTGGGCGTGCTGTGCGGCCGGCGCGAGCTGATGAAGCGCTTCCGCGACGACCGGCCGGCGGACGTGTGCCTGGCGCGCGGCACCTTCAACTCTCATCCCTACGTGATGGCGGCGATGCACGCTTTCCTGCGGCGGCTCGAGTCGCCGGCGGTGCAGGCCGCCTACGACGGGCTCGACGAGCGCTGGAACGGCCGCGCCGCGCGCCTGAACGCGCTGCTCGCCGCCGCCGACCTGCCGCTGCGGGTGGAGAACCTGTCGTCGATCTGGACCATCGTCTACACCTCGCCGTCGCGTTACAACTGGATGCTGCAGTTCTACCTGCGCGCGGAAGGGCTGCTGTTGAGCTGGGTCGGCAGCGGCCGCCTCATCTTCACCATCGACTTCCCCCAGGCCGAGTTCGACGAGGTCTGCCGCCGCTTCGTCGCCGCCGCGAAGGCGATGCGCGCCGACGGCTGGTGGGACGCGCCGGAGCCGAGCAACAAGGCGATCCGGCGCGGCCTGCTGCGGGAGATGCTGCGGCAACGCTTCTGAAGGCTAGCGGTGGTGCGCGATCGAGCGGTCGATCAGCTCGCCGCGCAGCAGATGCAGCGGCGCCCGCCAGTACAGCTTCAGGTCGTGGAAGGGGTCGGTGAGGATCTTGGTCATCCACACCAGCCCCGTCTGCACGTCGCGGATGAAGAACAGCTGCACGGTGCGGAACAGCAGCCCGGCCACGCCGAGCGCCAGCCACAGGGTGCCGACATCGCGCACGAACTCGCCCCAGTCGGCGGCGGGCTCGATCAGGCCGAACACCGACGGCTCGGCCAGCAGCAGCAGCGGCGAGACCGCCCACAGCCCCATCAGCACCACCTTGCGCCGCAGGTTGTAGCCGACCTTGATGTGTTCCTTGTACTCGTGCGTGGCCTGGTTGACTTCGTCGTAGCCCTTCGGCTCGAAGAAGAAGTGGCCGATCTGCCGGCTGGTCATCGACACCAGCCAGCCGATCAGCGCCGCCAGGACCGGGTCCTTGAACATGAAGGCGTAGGCGAGCAGGAAACTTGCCGCGCTGACGAAGTGCAGCGACTGGTTGATGCGGCTGTGGTGGTAGTAGCGGTGGTCGTCCCAGCGCTGGATCTCGAGCGCACGCAGGAATTGCTTCACGAGTTCTCCTAGTTGGTCGTTGAGTTCGGCTGCGCCGCGCGCCGGCGGCGTGACGGGATGGTGACGACGGCGCATGAATCGACGATGACCGCTGCGTGTCGGAAACAAGACATCGATGCGCCGTCATGACCTTGTCGCCTGCGCGGGGGAGGATGCCGCTTCCATGGACTGTGACGAGCCGACCATCGTCGTCGACGACGTACCGCCGGCGCGCGGCTCGCTGCGCATCGGCTTCGTCACCGAGACCTATCCGCCGGAAGTCAACGGCGTGGCGGCGACGATCGCCCGTCTGATCGAGGAGCTGCGCGGGCGCAACCACGCCGTGCAGCTGGTGCGCCCGCGGCAGGACCGCCACGATGGCGCGGCGGCCGAGGAACGCTTCCACGAGGTCCTGATGCGCGGCCTGCCGATCCCGCGCTATCCGGACCTGAAGATGGGGCTGCCGGCCAAGCGCGCGCTGGTGCAGCTCTGGACGGTGCGGCGGCCGGACATCGTTCACATCGCCACCGAGGGGCCGCTCGGCTGGTCGGCGCTGCAGGCGGCGCGGCGGCTGAAGCTGCCGGTCAGCTCCGACTTCCGCACCAACTTCCATGCCTACAGCCGCCACTACGGCGTCGGCTGGCTGCACAAGCCGATCATGGCCTACCTGCGCCGGTTCCATAACCTCGCCCACTGCACGATGGTGCCGACGGCGGCGCTGAAGCGGGCCCTGGCCGAGTACGGTTTCCGCAACCTGATCGTGCTGGCGCGCGGCGTCGACACCAGGCTTTTCGACCCGGCGCGGCGCAGCGACGAGTTGCGCCGCAGCTGGGGCGCGACGCCGGGCGACGTGGTGGTGCTGTACGTCGGCCGGCTGGCACCGGAGAAGAACCTCGGCGTGCTCGTCGCCGCCTACCGCGAAATGCGGCGGGTCAATTCAAACGCCAGGCTGGTGCTGGTCGGCGACGGGCCGGCGCGGCGCTGGCTCGAAGGGCAGTGCCCCGAGGCGCACTTCGCCGGCATGCGCACCGGGGAGGATCTTGCCGCCCACTACGCCTCGGGCGACCTGCTCGTCTTTCCCAGCACCACCGAGACCTTCGGCAACGTCACGCCCGAGGCGATGGCAAGCGGCCTTCCCGTGCTGGCCTACGACTACGCTGCCGCGGGCGCGCTGATCCGCTCCGGTGTCAACGGCGCCCTGGTGCCGTTCGACGACAGCGACGGGCTCATTGCGCGCGCCGCCGAACTGGTGCGCGATGCGCCGGCCCTGGCCGAACTCGGCCGCCACGCCCGCGAAACCGCGGGCACGATGGGCTGGGACCGGATCGCCGAGCAGGTCGAGGCGGTGTTCGCGGCGACGATCGGCAACGCGCCGCTGGCGCAGCGGCTGGCAAGGCTGCAGGTGCACCGGGTCGCGCCGTGACGGCGGGCCCGGCCGGCCGCCGTCAGGCGGCCGCAGCCTCCTGCGCATTCGCTCCGTCCGCGCGTCGGGCGGCAGCGGGGCCGGCATAGTAGCGGTCGATGCGCCAGTCGCGCAGCGCTTCGACGGCAAGCTCGAAGGCCTCGAAATCCAGTTCGTACAGGCTCGACAGCGGGTACTCGGCTTCCTGCTTCAGCGCCTGAAGCAGGCGCGTCAGCTCGCGCGCGGCTTCTGGCCTGGCGCTGGTGCTCAGGTAGTTCTCGAGTTTCTGGATCGCAAACATGACAACCTCTGGGTTGGGAACGGCAATCGGCACGATCACGGCGCGGACGATAACGGCGTCCGGGCGGTGCCGCTGCGGCGGCAACGTGGGTCCATGATCGGGGTCAGTAAACGGTCGAATCGGCGACGAGGGATGGCTCGACTTCGGCGCGGACGATGACGTGTCAAACGAAACGACATGGCTGCGGATATCGCGACCGCGCGACGGCAAGTTACACGGTTCCGGCGCCGCGTTGCCCGGCCGAAACGCGACCGTCACGCGATCGCGCGTCGCTCGGGGAGGGGGCGGCCGCGGTTTCCCGCAGGTCCCATGACTTCAGGGCTCGCAGCAGCGGCCGCTTCTTCGACTGATGCGCCTGCATCCGCCGCAGGATGTCATCGAGGGTGCGCATGGCGTCGACGATGTACGGCCCCTTGTTCAGCATCACGCACTCGGCGCGCTCGCTCATCGCCGCGTCGGTGATCTCCGAGCGCGAAGGCCGGCCGGTCCTGGCCAGCGATTCAAGCACCTGCGTGGCCCAGATCACCGGCATGTGCGCCGCCTCGCAGGCCCACAGGATCTCCTCCTGCACCTCGGCCAGCCGCTCGTAGCCGCACTCCACCGCCAGGTCGCCGCGGGCGATCATCACCCCGACGGCGCGGTCCTTCATCGCCGCCAGCAGCAGCTGCGGCAGGTTGTCGAAGCCGCGCCGGGTCTCCACCTTCAGCACCACCCCGAGCGCGCCGGCGCCGAGCTGCTTGAGCCGCGACCGCAGCTGATCGACATCGGCCGGCGCCTGGGCGAAGGACAGGCCGACCATGTCGGCGCATTCGGCGGCGATGGCGAGGTCGGCGAGGTCCTGTTCGCTGAGCGCCGGCAGCTTCAGTTCGCTGTCGGGCAGGTTGATGCCCTTGTCCTCGCGCAGCTTCTCGCCGCCTTCGCGGGCGTCGGTGATCTCGACCTCCATCCAGTCGGCGCTGGCGGCGCGGATCACGCCGCCGATGCGACCGTCGTCGAACCAGACGCGCTCGCCCTTTCTCACCTGCGCGAACACCTCGGGCAGCGTGCAGCCGATCGAATGAAGTCGCCGTTGTCTGCCGGCGCGGCCGGCCGCCGGCAGGTCCTCGCTGCGCATCAGCCGCAGCACGTCGCCGCGCGCCAGCAGCAGCGCCGCCGCGCGCCTCGGCAGGCCGGCGAGACGGCAGGCGTGGATGCCACGGCCTCGCCGCGGCCGTACCAGTTCGGTCCGGGGCACGAGGTAGCAGGTCCGGTCGCACTTCAGCAGGGCGCCGCGCGCGTCGCGGCGCTCGACGATCAGCCTGCGCTCGGCGCCGCGCGCGTCGGTCAGTCGGACCGCGTCGCGGACCCGCAGGCCGGCAAGCCAGTCGGGATCGGCAACGGCCTGCGCGTCGGCACCGTCGATCGGCGGCGCCGCGGCGTCGGCGCGCAGGCCCAGCCGCCCCGGTTCGACGACGCGGCCGAAGTCGTCGCGCTGCGGCCGCAGCTTCAGCACCGTCGGCCCGGGCGGCAGCGACTCGGTGCGCAGCTTCGGTCCGCCGAGATCCATCAGGATGCGGACCGGGCGGCCAACGGCGCGGGCGGCGCGGCGGACGAACGCGGCCATCGCCCGCCACTCGGCGGCACCGTCGTGGGCGCAGTTGATCCGAGCTACATCCATGCCGGCGGCGACCAGCTTCTTCGCCAGGCCGTAGTCGGTCGCCGCCTCCGACGGCAGCGTCACCATGATGCGGACGCGCCGGGCCGCCGGCGGCGCGCCGAACAGCGCTTCGGTGTGCCGGTCGAGAGACGACCTGCTGCTGTTGATTCCGGTGGGCTCGTCCTGCGCGTGGCCGGTCCAGTCGAGCCCGGCCAGCCGGTGCAGGATCCCGAGCGCCTTGTCGACATTGGCCAGCGCGTGCGACTCGGCACGGCCGAGCGACGAGATGCCCAGCCGCGCCAGTCGCTCCTGCAGCGGACGCAGGTCGACGCGGCGCAGTTCGAGGTAATGCAGCAGGTTGCGGGCGCTGGCGCGATAGCTGGGATCGACCTCGTCCACGGTGGGCGCAAGCGCCCGCTCGCCGGCCAGCAGAGCCTTGCGCAACGACGACAGTTCGTCGATCAGCGACCGGCAGACGGCTGGATCCCAGGTTCCGTCTTCGGCGCGGTTGGGCGACCGGTTCATCGGGATTGATGCGACTGAACGTCGAAGCAGGCGCTGCCGCTCCGGCTGCCTCAGGCAGCGCGCGAGCCGGGCGGGCGATCGGCAGATTTTCCGATCCCAGTCTTGACGCCCAATGTGACGAAACCGTGACAGGCGCCTGTGCGCCATCGTGATGCCGTCCCGGGAACGTCTGTCGCCACGGGAAAACGCGGAGGGCTGGATACGACCTGCGGTGACGACATGTCATGGCTCTGTCACGACAGGCGGGGAAGATTCGTGGATCGGCGGCAGGGAGCAGGCCGCTGTTTCGTCTCCGCACCGCAGCAAACCCCTCAGGAGTCTCCAGACCATGATCACCAGCAAGATCCTCTCGGCCGTCGGCGCAGCGGCGGCGATGACGTTCGTTTCGACCGCGGCGCTGGCGCAGGCGGTCCAGGTCGACCCCGCCCTGCCGTCGTATCAGAAGGCGGCCGGCGTCTCCGGCAACTTCACCAGCGTCGGCTCCGACACCCTGAACAACCTGATGACGCTGTGGGCCGAGACCTACAAACGCTTCTATCCCAACGTCAACATCCAGATTCAGGGCGCCGGCTCCTCGACCGCTCCTCCGGCGCTGATCGAGGGCGCCGCCAACTTCGGCCCGATGAGCC